>DOCA01000028.1 GCA_003503995.1 Holosporales bacterium | reverse complement strand
TAAGCATTATCTAGGACAGCCCCTTTATTATTTTTAAAGATCTCTTTCTGGGAAAGCTTGAAGGCTGGATCAGAGATATGGATAGAGTTTGATTTTAAGTTCCAGCCACTTGGTGGAAGGTGAACTTCTATTTTTTTAGAAATGTGTCTTGGAAAGCTTACAAGTAAGGGCATTTTTCGGGAAGATGAAATGTCTGCTATATCAAGGTCATCGGTGATTTCTTTGAAATAGAATGTCGTGAACCATGATTTTTGATTTTCGTCACGAACCCATATATTGGGTATTTTGTATGACTCTTTAATTTTTATTTCGTTTTTTTCTTTTCTGTCCGTTATTTCTATTTCACTATTTTCTTGGATGCCTGGGTAGAGTTTCTCAAAATAGGTAAGGTACTCATTTTGAAGTTTCTTCTTCGATGTAGTCAGCAGGGTCCTTCTTTGGCGATCAGCTCTCTCTCCTTTGAGAGTTGTTGTGACTGTGACTGTACTTGGTTGATTATGGCCCTTGCTGAGGTCAAAAGTTTCTAATACCTCTATAGGAGGTTCTTTTGATTCAATCTGGGGCATTTTTGTTAGGGTGTTGGATTTGCCATCTATAATCAAAGCATACCCATTATAAGGTTGACTGTAGTTCTTGAGTCGTCCCCCTTGAAAGGATTGAGTTGGATCTATCCAGTATTTTTTTGAGCCAATGAAAGCAACAATGATGACATGGTTAAAAATTGAAGCGCTTGGAAGTCTTTTGTTTAAATTTTCTCCGTCAGAGGTGTGAACCAGGGCAGGGTAAGCTTTAATTCCCAAAGATCTTAAAATGGTAAGAGCAAGGAATGTTTTATCCTTACAGTCTCCATAACGCCTCGAGAAAACCGTTGAAGGATCTTCTGGTTGATGGCCATCGGCCAAGTTTGACATACCCATGTATCTTACGTTGTCTTGTGCAAACTTCATAACAGTCATGAATTTCTGGCCTTCATCACTCGTCGCCTTGGAAATGTCTGTGATATATTTTTGAAGATCTGGAGAAAGGGGAAGTTGATTTTTATAGAGATCTGCCATGGACTCGTTAATATCGGACCAGCTTAGTTGATCGCCTATTTCGACAAAATCTCGACATTCAAAGCTCTTGGGTGTGGAAGGCTCCCACTCAAATCTCTTCATATCATGGCGTGTCCATCGGTATTCCGTGTAGTCGCCTTGTTTTACTATTTTAGGACGAGACATGTTTCCGTGGTGTTTGAGAGAAATTTTTCTATCCGTAGGCCAGAGTAATCGATATTGATAGAAAGAAATAGGAGATGAAAGGGTAAAGAAGTACCTGTTATAAAAGTTATTTTTTCCTTCTAAGTCTTTTTCTTCAAGGGTGTAGCTATAATTAATAGTATCACCGACCCTGATATCATCGAGAATGATATTAAGGGATTTAAACCCACTATAAATATTATCTTCTAACTCTTTCTCCCTTTGTAATAGTCGTATTTTTTTAGGATGGAGGTGGTTAATGGTCTTAGTACCTCGCTTTACACTGATTGTATGAAGGATAATAGTTTCTCTTGTAGGGTCGAATTCTATCTCAATTTGTGATGAGTGTTGAATGCCATCTTGACTAACTATCTTTTTCGATATGTTTATATAATTGAATAAGGTATTTTTTTCTTTTTTAGCCTGCCTATCTATAAAATGGTAAAAAATACCAAAGTAAGGTTCGTGATCTGGCACAACTTCATCTGTATTTTCTTTTATTTCTACCCATGGAGGGGGTGTGTTAATACTATAGCCCGTTGGTGTGTTGGTAGCTAAAAGGGGAGTAGTCAGGCAAATTATTAGAAATAGAAAATATTTTTTCATAGCAAATACATTTAAAGGGGAGTTATTTTTTAATTATTTGTTTCTATAGCACCATTTCTTTGCTCGATTCAAGTAATTTCTGTCCAAGGTCTGTGAAGGTTGCTTTTTCCATAAGGAGATCATAGGCATCTTTATAGCGTGGGCGATAATAGGCTATTTGCTTTTCCATAAAGTTTTTTGGAAGGGTTGTTTCTTGTGTTAAGGCCTTATTATAAAAGTCGATAATGCGGGCAAGGACAAAAGCTGCATGATAAACCCCCTCAATGGGACGAGGGTCTTTTCTCAGAGGTGATGTATGGAGTCCGGCACCACTGCAAATCTCGTCACAAGCCATTAAATTATAAAGATATTGGTGAGCTGCTTCATGAATAATATATTCCGCTGTCATGTTTGGGTCATGGTTATCTACCAGCGTTACAAGACCCAAGAGTGTGAAGCTTGATCCAGCAATGAAGCGATTGGAATGTACAACCATCATATTGGAAACAAGGGCCTCTATCTCGGCGAAATAATTTGGAGAAATTTTTTTGATTTCACGCAAGGCGTTTTGGACAAGAGTAGATGTTTGTTTAAAGGTGCCTTTAGAAGGCGTTTGAACATAGGCTTCTTCTGGAAATTCAGAGGTAAGAATGCGTTCGCAAAGCTGCCATTGTGTTGGGGCAAGGCAAGCATTTCCAAAGGGGAAAACCGACAGATGTGTTTCTATTTGCTTCCGTTTAAATTCAAAATCAGTGAGATAGGCTTTAAACGCATCAACAGCATTTTCCTGAGCGAATTGCACAAGAGTTTCATTCAACAGCGTAAAAGGAAATAAGATATTGGGATTTTTCTTTAGATCATCTGTTAGAATTTGAAATTTTTTCCTCTCTGATTCACTGAGAAGACTAGCAGTTTTATCCTTAAGATACACAAGGCTTTCACATAATGCTTGGTGATTTTTACGCTTTAATATGAAAGCGCGCTCCGAGTTAGGGAGCGCACAATGAAATAACATCTTTATTCTTATACGTAAGTGTTTAAAAGTTTGTTTTTGCTTGAAAAAACTTTTTTAAGATCAATTTTTATCATTATTTTTAATCTCCTGTTATTGATAATACAGCTTTGGTAGAAACAGCTCCTACCAAGGAGGAATATAAATCATTGATAAGGTTATCGCCACCCCTTTTTTTTGAAGTGATAAAAAAAACATCTATATTTGGTTGGGATTCATTGGGTAAAACTTCAACTAAATCCCCTTCGATGGGAAAATCTGTCCCAATGGGAGTGATGCCATAGCCTAGTAGGGCAGCATAGTAAATACAGATTGCAGAGTTAACAACGAGAGAGGGTTTAAGTGTATTGTTCTCTCCTTGTAAATGCCAATCTACGTTTCCTCTTGATGTATCCTTGTTTTGATAAAAGCTAATGAGTCGGTGGTTTTTGAGATCTGCTTTTGTTTTTGGTTCACCATATTTTTTAATATAGCCTTTGCTGGCAAATAGTTTGTTTAAAGAGATAGAGAGTAGTTTCTTTTTAACAACAGCTCCGGGATCATCAATGGTTGGTAGAATAGCAACATCAGCATCTGTTTTAGAGAGACTCACATGGTCATCAGTTGTTTGAATGCGCAAGGTTATATTAGGATATTTTTCTTGAAACTTTGCAAGGCGAGGCATGAGCCAAAGACTCATGGTGCCTGTTGTGGTTATGATTTTTAAAGAGTCTCGTTTCTGATTACCTTTATTTTTAACCATGTTGAGTTTTTGTTCGATGGTTAAATAGGACTCGACGACAGATTCGTATAAATCTTGGCCGATGGGTGTCATCTCCACACCGCTTTTAAGGCGCTTGACGAGAGTTTGCTCTAATTCTTTTTCAAGGTTGGTCACAGCTTTTGTAACCGTTGAGGTGGCAACATTAAGATATTTTGCGGATCTAGAAAAAGAGCCGTGTCTGACAAGTTCAATAAAATACTGTATTTTTTCTGAATAAAGCATTTAGCTTTTTTTATCCTTAATCTAAATTCAGTCCCGCTATACCATTTAAAATATCATTTGCTTCTTCAGTATAGCTGCCATCTGCTTGATGAACAATAAGGCCGTTGAGTATTTTTGAGGGAGACTTTACATTTTTGCGCCCCCTCACAATAATGCGTTTGGCTTTTCGATCTTCCTTTGGCCAAAAAGGAAAGAGAGAGATGTCTCCAAAGCGTCCGTAGAACGCTGCCAAAAGATCGTCTAGGCGATCTGCTGTGAAAACAAAAGTCACAAAGCCTTTGGGTTTAACCATGCGATGGGCAAAGTTAACCCATTTTTCAAGGGGAACGCCTTGGTCGTGGTTTGAAAGAGCTTTGATGTCTCGGGGGGAGGGAACGGACGCATTGCTCTCAAAATAAGGAGGGTTGGCAATGACTTGAGAGAAAGAACTGGCGGCGAGGCGCGGTGGGGGCGTGAGAAGGTCACCGTGGATGACTTCAAGGCGGTCATGGAAGCTGTTGAGTTTAATGTTTTGGCTAGTTAAGCGCACCATTTCTCGTTGAAATTCAAGGCCTGTGATCCGCACATCTTTGACGCGCTGTGCCAAGGCAAGCATAGCGGTTCCAACACCAGTCCCCATATCAAGGATGGTTTCGGCGCCATTGGTTTGTACGCTTGCGGCTAGGAAAATAGGATCAATGGAAGCGCGATACCCTTCTGTGGGTTGCAGAATCTCGATTTTTCCTCCCAGAATTGTGTTGGTGTTTGTTTGGATAATTTTTTGATTTGAAAGGGTCATTGCATAAATACTCATTTATTTTTCTTCCAATATAATGCATAGTTAACTCAAGGCAATGCCCTTTGAAGAGTCTCTTAGAAAAAGAAGCCCCTAAAAGAGGTATTGCCAAAAAGTTTTAATAATATAGGAAAAACAATGGGATCTTCCCCGACAGCACGCGCCTCTCTGGAAACAGTTACCTCTCCCTCTGCCTCTCAAAGTTCAGCAGCACTCCACAATTTGACAGATTTTGTGAAAGTAGACCTTGCTGCAGTTAATGCCGTGTTGCTACAGGAAATGCAGAGTGAAATCGATCTGATTCCTCAGTTGGCCCATCATCTTATTGCTTCGGGTGGAAAGCGCGTTAGACCTCTTTTGACCCTAGTTGCGGCAAAGCTTTGTGGTTATCAGGGAATGCAGCACGTTGATCTTGCCGCTTGTGTTGAATTTATCCATACGGCAACCTTGCTCCATGATGATGTAGTTGATGA
>DOCA01000075.1 GCA_003503995.1 Holosporales bacterium | reverse complement strand
ACCCTATTTTATTAAATATAATCCGACACTTAGAGCTGAATTTGGCTCTCAGAATGCCGTGTTATTATTTGATCGATTGGAGTACTGGTTTAGCAAAACAAAGAACGAATTTTATAAATTTATCGAACCCTGTGAGCACCCTTGCTATCGAGAAGGTGACTCTTGGTGTGAAGAACTTGGTTTTTCACGACCTGTCTTTAGAAACGCTTTTGATAAAATTGGGATGAGATACATTAGCAAAACAGCTTTTGAAAAAGAATCTAATCCTTTTAAAGGAAAACTCTTTGCTTACTATCAAGATCGAAAATCCAACAAAACTATTTTCATTAGAAATAATTCCCTCTTAGCTGAACTCTATGAACGATTAAAAGATATTGTTCAAAAAGCGGCAAAGGCTATCAAGCCAACCGTAAAAAAGACTCGTAAAATCTTTCAGCCTAGGGATGATGGTTTGATTCAGCCCTACGTACGCGCGACTAAGGATAAACAAATAAATATTTCATTTAAAAAAGAAGATGATTTAAAGGATCAGGAAAATGGAGGTGATGGGGAAGCCTTAGCTCAAAAGGGTCAGATTGCTTTGGATATGAAAGCTATTTGGGTTGAAGAGATTGGGAGTAGGGGGCTTATAACCTTTTCGCCTGACGTTGTTGCAAAGGTAGTAGGGGCTCTTGAGGCTAATTTTCAAGGATCTTTAGATCTTTGGCAAGCTCATTGCTTGAAAATAGCTTCCTCTAAATTTCTCATGGGAGAAAAGACTGGAACAAACTTTGATATTAAGTTCTTGTACGCCATTTCCTCTAAGTTTATAAGCCAATTGGCTGAGGGAAAGTATGAGTTAGGTACCCGTAAGACTTCTCAGGACCTTAAAATAGAAGCTCTTTCGGCGAAAACAAAACACGTTGCCTTGAAAAAAGATATCCTTGATCAGCACCTGTCCCGCCTTGAAGATGAAAAGAAAGCTGCCGAGAAAAGAGTGATCTCTGAGAAGATTAATAGTTTATCACCCAAAGACCTTGAAGGATATAAAGCCCAGTATGAAGGCCTTATGAAGGATTCATCAAGCGGTGAAGCACATTCGTTCCGCCAAGAAGGGTGGGGCGGAAGAAATGTAACGTTTATGTTTGATCTTTTTTTGCACAAGAAAATGAAAGAAACTTTATTTGAAAAAGGGGAGGGGAGCTCTTCGCTTGGTGAGCAAGAAAAGCAACTGAAAGAGAAGAGGGGGCATATACAAAACCTCTATGACCTCGGCATTAAAGCTCTGAAAGAGTTAAAAGCTGGAAAAGTGTCCCCCTTTGGTGAAAACCATGGTATTTTACCATCGAATCACACGGGTTTATGTCAAGCATAGGAATTGTTCACCATGGGATCCTCTTCATATCATCTTAATCCAAACTTGTTTTTTCTGTTTGAAAAAGGATCTTTCTGTCTTTGGAATTATGAGAGGCATGAGCAATTTGAAATTGAAAAGGACTTGATTGCCGTATTAATGGATATCTCTCAAGGAAAAGAGATTCAAGAGGATAATCCTTTCTTAAATGATCTTTTAGAGAATGACGTCATTAGCCAAATTCCTTATGAAAACACCCCTTGGGGGTGGGATCAGCTTTCCCGTATTTTTCACCGAGGGACGCAAAATGTTCCCGAACTTCAAGAAAAACGATCCAAACAAGAAATGATCCATGATTTCATTGGATTCTCCGAAGGGTATGCCCAGCGAAAAGAAACTCACGAAAAAGAGATTAAGAAATCCTCAAACAAGCTTCAACTCTCTCCCGTTGATCCAAACCTTAAAACGTTAGGCTTCGTTGAAACCCTTAAAACACGTTTTACGTCCCGTCACTTTTCAGGGGAGACTGTTTCAGAAAAAGATTTTAGCACCATACTCTATTATACCTTTGGGGAAATCCATGATAAATGGGAAGGGCTTGAAGACTCCGTTGATTTAATTGGTGTGCGAAAATCCAGCCCTTCCGCTGGAGGGATTCATTCCATTCAAGCTTATGTCACCGTCTTTACTATTGAAGGGATTCAATCAGGTCTTTATCTTTATGAGTCAAAGGATCATTCCTTAGAGCTCATTCATGAAAAGGTTGAATTTGAGACATTGATTGCGCTTATGGCCGATCAGTTTTATATGGAGGGTTTAGCCTTTGGTGTCTTTATGGTCTCCGATCTAGAGCGGGTTTGGGCAAAGTATTTACATTCGCGAGCGTACCGTGAACTTTTCCTTGATGCGGGGCATCTCTCTCAAACCTTTCAATTAACGGCAACGGCTCTTTCGTTGAATTCGTGGATTTCTGGCTATTTTAGAGATGATGAGTTAATGGATTACTTAAAGATTTCAGGAGAAAACAAAGCGCCTCTTTTGTTTGTTGGTGTTGGAAAGGGGGAAAGAACGCCTCTGCATCCTGATATGCTAGAAGGATTAAAACAGTCATGACCCTTGGCAAGCATCCTATTTCCCTTCATGCGTTTTCAACGGTACATTTTTTTGAGCGCTTTAGTTATTACGGGAGTTTATGAAACCTTAACCTATGCCACGCCTTTAATTGGCGGTTACATTGCTGATCGATTTATCCCATTCCCTCGAGGTTTATAAAGGCTTCTTTTCGTCAATGACCCTTGTTTCGCTTGTTACTTTAATCGTGTTATCCTGTTTCATAGGATGGACCCTCAAGAAAAAGAAAAATCATGGATCTGAATAAGCTTAAAATTTTTCACGCAGTAGCAAAATTTGGTGCTCTTAATTTAGCAGCGGCTGATTTGAAAATGCGTTCCTCATCTATTAGTATTTCGATATCCTCATTCGAACAAGCAATAGAGTGTAAACTGTTTCAACGTCATTATCGTGGAATGAAGTTAACAGAAGAGGGTGAAAAGCTCTATAAGTCTTCTAAATTAATTTTTGATGAATTCGCTTTTGCTTTAAAAGATTTAGGAGAAAACAGCGAAGGCTCTGAAAAAGAATTGAGAATTTCTACTTCTTGGGACATTGCATCTTCAAACTGGTTTGTAGAAAGAATATCTTTATTTGTCGAGAAATACCCAAAGATCAAAATCAAACTTATAGATTACAAAGCTACAGAAATAGATTCTATAGATGCTGAATGTCAATGGTCGAGTAAAAATGAACCAGATGGTCGAGCAAAAATGAACCACCTTGGATAAAT
>DOCA01000088.1 GCA_003503995.1 Holosporales bacterium | reverse complement strand
TGTACCCCTTGAAATTTTATGGACTCTTGTTCCTGTTGTAATTGTTGCGGCTATTGCTTTTCCATCGGTTAAATTGATTTATTTTATGGATAAAACGGAAAAAGCAGATATGACGCTCAAAGTGATCGGACATCAGTGGTATTGGGAATATGAGTACCCTGATCATAATATTTCATTTGATTCTTTTATGCTTAACAAGGATCAGCTGAAAGATGGGCAAATACGAAATCTTGAGGTGGATAAGCAAGTGGTTTTGCCTGTTGATACCAATGTGCGTATCCTTGGTACATCCGTTGATGTTCTCCACAGTTGGGCCGTTCCGTCTTTTGGTATTAAACAAGATACAATTCCGGGTCGTCTGCGGGAAACATGGGTTCGTATTACGAAACCTGGCATTTATTACGGTCAATGTTCCGAGCTTTGCGGCAAAGATCACGGTTATATGTCCATTGCTGTGCGAGCTGTCCCTAAAGAAGAATTTGAAGCTTGGGTGGCAGGTGAAGGAGGCTCTTTGCCAGGGAGCGAGCCTGTTGTTGATCCTGCTGCTGTTGTAACACCTATTGCTGCTGCACAAGTTGAAGTAAGTAAAGCTGGCGCTGAATCAGAGGTACAAGAAACAATTGAATCCACGCCTATGCAGGAAAGTGATACGCAAACAAAAAACATAGAAACAAAAAATAATGCGGAAACAACAAATAATGCGGAAAATAGTGTAGAGAAAATAGCTGAAGAGGCTGTTGTTGCACTAACCTTATAAAGAAGAGTCAGACCTTCCCTCTTAGAGGGGCGTAAAATATATTATATTGATTAAAGGAATACTAATGTCAAACCCCCACACGGCAAAAGCTAAGAGTGCCAAAGGCCATGATGATCACCACACGCCAACAGGATGGAGGCGCTGGGTTTTATCGACGAACCACAAAGATATTGGAACAATGTATATCATTTTTTCCATTGTTGCTGCCATTGTGGGTGGTGGTTTTTCTATGCTGATTCGAGCGCAATTAATGGAGCCAGGTACAGCACTTCTTACAGGCACCGATGACTTAAAGCAATTTTACAATGTTATTATTACGGCCCATGGGTTGATCATGATCTTTTTTGTGGTTATGCCAGGACTGATTGGTGGGTTTGGGAACTGGATGGTGCCATTGATGATCGGGGCACCCGATATGGCATTCCCACGTATGAACAATATTAGTTTTTGGTTGCTTATTCCCTCTTTAATCATGCTTAGTCTTTCAACGGTTATTGGCGCTGGTGCGGGGACAGGGTGGACGGCGTATCCGCCTCTTAGTGGCCTGTTGGGTCATGAGGATATGGCGGTGGACTTTGCTCTCTTTGGTTTGCATATTGCCGGTTTATCTTCTATTTTAGGGGCTATTAACTTTATCGTTACTATTTTTAATATGCGGGCCCCTGGTATGACCATGCATAAAATGCCTTTATTTGGTTGGGCTCTTTTGGTCACGGCTTTCTTGCTCTTACTAGCTGTGCCTGTGCTGGCTGGTGGTATTACTATGCTGATTACAGATCGTAACTTTGCAACGACCTTTTTCGATCCCGCTGGTGGGGGCGATCCTGTCTTATTCCAGCATCTATTTTGGTTCTTTGGCCACCCTGAAGTTTATATTATGATTTTACCAGGTTTTGGTATTATCAGCCATGTGATCTCAACGTTCTCTAAAAAACCAGTGTTTGGTTATCTTGGTATGGCCTATGCTATGGTTGGTATTGGGTTTCTTGGGTTTATCGTGTGGGCTCACCATATGTTCACCGTTGGGATGAGCGCCGATGCGAATGCCTATTTTACAGCAGCTACCCTTATTATTGCTGTGCCAACGGGTATTAAGGTTTTCAGTTGGATTGCAACAATGTGGGAAGGGTCAATCAGTTTTAAGACTCCGATGCTTTTTGCCATTGGTTTTATATTCCTTTTCACACTAGGCGGTTTAACAGGCATTGTTTTAGCCAATGCTGGTGTAGATATTACCCTTCATGATACTTATTATGTGGTAGGGCATTTCCACTATGTGCTCTCTATGGGAGCTCTCTTTTCCATGTTTGCAGGTTTTTATTATTGGATTGGTAAAATGTCAGGACGTCAGTACAATGAAACCTTTGGACGAGTTCATTTCATTTTAACGTTCATTGGCGTCAATATGCTCTTTTTCCCCATGCACTTTCTTGGTCTAGCCGGTATGCCACGTCGTATACCTGATTATCCAGATGCCTTTGCTGGTTGGAACTACATTTCAAGCTTGGGCGCTTTTTTGAGTGGTATTGCATCGCTGTTCTTTATCTTTATAGCAATCCATACTGTTAAATGGGGTAAAAAAATTGGGGCTAACCCGTGGGGAGAGGGGGCGACAACCCTTGAATGGACTGTTGACTCACCAGCACCGTTCCATACCTTTGAAACATTGCCCAAGATTAAATAAATTTTTTTATTACTAACAAAGCCTCCTCTTGCTTTAAAAGGGACTTTTAAAAAGAGAGGGTTCTAAAAAGGCCCTCTTTTGACTATGATGAAAGAACGATTAAAAGTGAAAGATATTAACTCAATCATGACAAAGACAGCTGCCTTTCAAAAGAAACCGTCTGTTTCTCCTTCTTCTATTGCTGCACCTCAAGGTAAGGGAGAAAATTATGGAAAAGTTCATAGGAGAATAGAAAGCTTTGCCTCTGACTCTCATGAGGCTACGGCGAAGGATTTTATCACCCTCTTAAAACCAGGGGTGCTTTTACTTGTGGTTTATACAGCAGCCATTGGCCTTTTTTTATCCCCCGTCAATTTACATCCATTTTTGAATATCATTGTGATCTTTGCCATTGCCATGGGCTCTGGCGGTGCTGCAGCGTTTAATATGTGGTATGATCGAGATATTGATGGTGTCATGTCACGGACAAAAAATCGCCCTATTCCAAAGGGGTTAATCTCCCCAAATGATGCCCTTTCTTTTGCTATCTTACTCTCTACGACATCTGTTTTGGTTCTTTTTATGGCGACAAATGCTTTAGCTGCGGCTCTGTTAGCTTTTTCTATTTTCTTTTATGCTTTTATCTATACGGTTTTATTAAAGCGGCATACGTCTCAAAATATTGTGATTGGTGGCGCAGCTGGTGCTTTTCCCCCTGTTATCGGGTGGATTGCAGCAACAGGTAATATGAATGCCTTTGAACCGTGGCTTTTATTTTCTATTATTTTTTTATGGACACCTTCTCATTTTTGGGCGTTAGCCCTTTACCGTTCTAAAGATTATGAGTTAGCACAGGTACCCATGCTTCCTGTAACAGCTGGCATAAAGCATACAAAGTATCAAATTCTGATTTACGCGGTATTTTTGGTTGTCTCCAGTTTCAGTCTCTTACTTGTGAAAGATCTCAGTTTCTTTTATTTAACGACTGCTTCGATTTTAGGAGCTATCTACCTTTATTTGGCGGGCCGACTTTTTATGTCTGAGAAACCTGCCAATAGTATGAAGTTATTTGGCTATTCAATCTTCTACCTTTTTGCTCTTTTTACTTTTTTGATCCTTGATGTCTTATTTGTATAATTAATAAGGAAAATCTATCCATGTCTCATAATAAAGAGCCTCAAAACAAAAACTTAAAATCTAGAAATTTTGCTTTTATGATTTTTTTGTTTGTTCTTGCACTGATTTTTTATGGGTTAGCTCTGGTCCGAATAAAAGGCTTTTAGGTGGTTGAAAAGAAAAATCACCTTCCCTTAAAACGGAGTAATCGTCATGGGGCGATTATTTTGTTTGCTCTTGTTTTTGCTATGTTAGCATTCTCTTTTGCGTCTGTTCCCCTTTATCGTATTTTTTGCCAGCGGACCGGTTACGGCGGTACTGTTAAAATTGCACTTCAAGGGGCAGACCATATGGTTGATCGCGTTATAACGGTTCGTTTTAATGGAGACGTACATCGAGACTTGCCGTGGGATTTTAAGCCTCTCCAGATTGCAACGACAGTTTATGTTGGTGAAACAGGCCTTGGGTTTTATGAGGTCACCAATAGAACATCCAAAGATTTTACAGGTATTGCAACTTATAATGTGACGCCAGATAAGGTGGCTCAGTATTTTAATAAGATCCATTGTTTTTGTTTTGAAGAACAGATCATTAATGCTCATGAAACAGCAAATATGCCTGTTCAATTTTTTATTGATCCTGCTATTATGGATGATCCTAACTGTCATGATGTTGAGACCATTACACTGTCTTATACATTTTTTGATTCCAAGGATCCTAATATTCCGGCGATTCTTGGATTGCCTAATGCAACGCGACACCAAGTTCAACAATTTAATAAGAGGTAAGTAACGTGTTTTTAGGAGCTCTTACAGATTTTGAAAGCGAATTAGAGATGTTTTTTTCTTTGGTGGGTGCGGGCTTCGTCTCTTTTTTGGTCACCCATGGCATGATGAAGTTAAACATGTTGGATCATCCAGAAGAGAGATCATCTCATATACAGCCGATCCCAACATCAGGCGGCGTGGGAATTATCTGTGGTTTTTTAACGTTCATTACGGCGTATCATTTTTACGTAGCACCTTTGATTACACCTCCTGTTTTATGGATCCTTGGAGGGGCAGGACTGTTAGCTCTTATGGGTTTTGTGGACGAGATTATTGAAATTTCTTTTTTAAAGCGCTTGGTCGTTCAGTTGCTTGTAAGCGCTGCTGTTATGATAAATGTTTTTCCACATGTTGATTTATTTGGTTTTAAATTTGTCGTGCTATTGATTTTGTTGGGGGGATTTGTGAATGCTTATAACTTCTTTGATGGGCTTAATGGACTTGCTGGGACGGCTGCTTTAGTTGTGTCTCTTTTTGCATTTCTTTTTTTCTCGACGACATCGATTTTATATCTTGCTCTTGTGCCAGGCCTTTTAGGCTTTTTATATTGGAACTATAGGGGGAAAATCATCCAAGGAGACGTGGGGACTTTTTTTACAGGTGTTTGTTTACCGAGCTTTTTGTTACTAGAATTTCAAGATATTTCCGAATCCGTTTTGGTGATGGGGTATTTGTTTTTCCCCGTCCTTTTTGATATCAGCATTACCATTGCTCTGCGTTTAGTGCAGCGTAAATCTGTGACAACACCTCATAAGGGCTTTTTCTTTCATCGCTTAAATCTTAAGGGGTGGCCTCACTTAAAAGTAACAAGCCTTTACACCAGTCTTCTTGTACTTCAAGGATTCACCACTTTTATTTTTAATATGAGAGATTCCCTTACTTTGGGGGGGCTTTATCTGGGGAGTACGTTATTTTACAGCAGTCTGTTTTGGTTTCTGTTAAAATGCCCTGCCAAACTTTAACTTGGTCCTGTTTTTTTTCGACATCGTCAATACGGAGCTTTGCAATGCCAAGGCCTTTTTCATGGGATAAAAGCACCCCAATTTTACGAGCATCATCATAAATAGTGATGCCTTTTTCAAGCATTTCATTGTTAATCTGCCCATCAATCAAGACGGGATAGAGTTTTTTGCGAACCGTACCTTGGTGCTTTGTTCGAGCGGTAAGCTCTTGCCCTAAGTAACACCCTTTTGTAAAGCTCAGCGCATTAAGTTCTTCAAGGTTAGCTTCAAGGGGAATGGTTTTTTCAGGAATAAGCTCAAACCCTGCTCGGGGAATACATAGTTTAAGACAAAGGTCGGTATAAAAGACTTCGTCATCTTGGTAATCTTTTGTTATGCCTTCAAAGAAAAGACCGCGGTATCCTAGGCTCGGATGACGAGGGTCTGGAAAGGCAAAGCGTTTTGAAGGAGGTGAATCGTCGTGGTAGGTGACCACGTGAACTTTATCCGAAATGTCGTCAATGGTAACATTGGCCCTGAGTTTAAAGAGGCGCATCCGTTTAAAAAGATCACTTGCAAAAGAGGCAGGGGTATCAAGGTAAACGCAGTCCTTACCGTCTTCATGACCCCAATAAAGAAAGAATTCAAAGTGGAAACGTCCCGTTGGTGTGAGCATAACGGTGTACAAAATATTGTTTTCTGCTAAGGTTTCACTGTCATTGGTTATGATGCCTTGTAAAAATGAGAGTGCATCGGGCCCTTGTAATTTAAAAACAGCTCGATTTTTATGATAAAGCGCACACATTATGTCTTTAACTCCGTTGGAAACTTTTAAAATAAGTATGATAAATCACTTTAAAACCTTTAGGCCTCTTCAGCAATTCTTTATTGTACTCTTTTCTCTCGGGACGCTTGTCACAATTGTTTCACTGCGTCATTTTACGGTTGCTCTTTTGTGGAGTTCGGGTGTTGTCCTAACACTCTTTTGCCAAGATAAAAAAACGTTTCTAAAAGATCTATGGCGCGCCTTGAAGCACCCTGGATTTCTTATTCTTTCCGTTTTGTTGTTGTGGTCTTTTTGCTCATCTGCGTGGTCTGTGAGGCCTATGCAAAGTTTTAAAGCCAGTTTGTCCCAAAGTGCAACTCTTTTTCTAATTGCCGTTCTTTTTACCCACCTAAAGTCTTTTAGCCAACGATCTTTTTCTTGGGCAATGAAGCTATTAACAGGGCTTGTTTTTCTAAGCGCCCTATTATTATTTTTGCAAATACCGTTTTTTTGGGGAACGTTGAAGGAAAATATGGGATATGGTTGGTCTACTTTAAAAACAAATGTTGCGCTTTTATTAATTCTTTCTATTCCCCTTGCAGCTTATTGGCAGTTACATTACAAACAAAAAGCTGTCCCTCTCTTCTTATTTCTCTTTTCTATTACTCTAGCATCTCAAGTGGCGTATCAAGCGGGGAGCTTTGGCCTTATTATTGCTGGAATGGCCGCTGGATTAGGGTATCGCTTTTCTTATTTTATTCCCATGGCCAGCGCCTATTTATCAGCTTTTTTGTGTTTAAGCTTACCTTTTATTTTTCACTGTCTTATCCCTGCATTGGATTTAAAAGTGATGTGGTTTACTTCTGGTTTGTCTTCTTTAGCCCATCGTTTTTATATTTGGGATTTTATTACAAAGCGTGTTTTAGAAAAGACATTTCTAGGATGGGGGGCTGCGGCTTCGCGAGGATTCCCAACTTATGGTCTTAAACTTTTTGAAGGAAATGACATTCTTCCCTCTCATCCCCACAATCACATTATGCAGATTTGGCTTGAGCTTGGCGGTGTTGGGGCGCTTTTTTTGGCCATTTTACACTTTATGCTTTTTAGAGCCATTGCTAAGTTGGAAACCCGACTTGCGACAGCCTGGGCGATGTTTTTTACCGTTGCATCGTTTATGATCTTAAGTTTGTCCCACAGCATTTGGCACAAATGGTGGGTCACGTGGTTGGGGGCAGCTGCCGTTTTAATGGTCGTTGTGATAAAAAAGAGCCCAAAAAATTAAAAGACTTTATATATAGTCTTTTTCAGAGGTTTCTACAGTGTTCTTAATTTTTTTCTGTATGAGGCAGGAGTATCGTGGCGTACCTTTTTGTACGTAAGATACGATCTAACGATATACAGGAATAAAGTAAGAATACTAGGTTAGGTGCGGGTCATAATGTTGTGTAGAATCATAGGAAACTGAACTTTTTTGCGTATATTATCAATGACAACATCGCCGGTTATAGCAACAGTCACATCAAATTTTTCTGCATGGGCTTCGGTGATTTGAACCCGTGGGTTTTGTAAGCGAGGCTCAAAACGTAAAATTGCTGCTCGAACATGGGAGGCAATTTCTCGCTTGCCGCTGTCAGATTGAGCAAAAAGACCAGCATAGTCTCGTAAGCCAAATTGTTCTGGTAAAAAGACAGCATCATGATCTGAATGTTCAGGCCAGTCGACATCAGAGCCAATTCTGGTATCTAAGATATTAGAGAGTTCTTGACCGATAGAAAGTTGAAGATCTTCATCGTGCAGGAAATTCTTTGAAACAAGTTCATTCCTGATATGAGGCTCTTCGTCAATTAAGCGATCGAAAATAGGCATGGGTGCCCCTTTTTCAAATCTCTTTTTTTTCTGTCGAATGGTCATGGACTTTATACCTGTATAAAAGCTTTTCATAAAAGGGGCTTGAAAACCCTTTAGAGATTTTCAAGCCCACAGAATGATCAGTGGATATAGATAGCTTATTACTCAATTTTGTTTAGTGCAAGATCATAAGTGCACTCAGCAGTACCGAGCTTTGTGCCTTCTTTATCATAAGAGTTGATAATTTTCTTAACGATCGTTGCGCGATAAACAACCTGAAGCATATCTGCTTTATCCTGTAACCTTTGAATCGCACAGTTTGTAAAGGTGTACTCTTCAATAGGCAAACGTTGCTCGCCTTTAAAGTGACCAATACGTGTGATATAAACATCCACTTGCGATCCATCAACGAGGGCCTTCATAAGGTCAATGGAGTTCCCTTCATGTGGAATCAAAAGAGGTGTGTTTTGGACAATCACACGACCGGATTCGACTTTATCGTTAGTTGGATTAGGATTGGTTTGCCTTGTGATATCTAAGATATTCATAGAGGCAAGAGTTGTCCACTCTTCAAACCCTTCCGTTTCAGACTTAGTTACAACGTTTCCAGCAATTTCAATCTTACAAAAGATGTTACCGGATTTTGTTGCACCTGCGTATTGCTCACCAACACGATTGCTAGCCCATGATTCAGCACCAGTTGCTGGACCAGAAATCTGGTCTATGCCGAGTCCTAAAGCTTGTTCTGTTAGTACTGTAGCCATTATTTTTCTCCTTTATTTTTTTATTGCATGGACCTTAAGCCAGATCAGACAAGATTTGCTCGTGGTATGGTTTTGGCAAATCTGCAACCAAGCGAAGGGATGCTGTTAATTCTTCAAGTTGGAAGTGTGGGCGTAAGAACACGACCGCTTTATAGTTGCCGGGATCTCCTGGTACATTAACCACATCTACACGACCTGCTTTCAAAGGATACTTAGCCTTCATACCATCCGTTGGGCGGGCATTAAGCAAGATGTATTGGGCAAGCCAACCGTTAAGATATCTTTCAACATCTTCACGTTCCATAAAGCTACCGATACGATCTCTCATCATTACCTTGATGTAGTGACCAAAACGGCTAGCAGCCATGATGTAAGACAAACGAGCAGACAACTGTGAGTTAGAGTTGGCTTCGTCTGTATTATACAAAAGAGGTTTATGGGTTGTTTGTGATCCAAAGAAGGCCGCATAGTCACGGTTCTTACAGTGAACAAGAGCGATCAAACCTTGGTCTGACAATTCTTTCTCACGACGATCCGTAATAGCAACTTCAGTTGGGCATTTCAAAGCAACGTCACCATCTGTTGTTTTAAAGGTGTAGTAAGGAAGACCGCGAACGAGACCACCATTTTCAACACCCCGTGTTGCCACAGGCCAACCGTGCATGTTACAGGCTTCAAGAATTCTCAATGCCATGGCCCACGCAGAGCTCATCCAAGAGAATTTGCTGTTGTCTGTTCCATCAACACCTTCTTCGTAGTTCATACCATCCACAGGATTTGTATCCTTGCCATAAGGGGCACGGGACAAAACGTGAGGAAGTGTTAGGGCTACGTAGCGAGATTCATCTGTCTCACGGAAGCTCATCCACTTACCAAGCTCTGTGCTTTGGAAGACTGTCGCAACGTCGCGAATGTTTCCAAGGTTGGTAAAGGTATCAAGATCGATCAAACCTGGGTTTGCGCCTGCAATGAAAGGAGCAAGAGCAGCGGCTGATACTTCTGAAATTTTACCAAGAAGCTCGATATCGAATTGTGTGCGACTGAATTCAAAGTCACTCATCAAGAAGGAGTAAGGGTTACCACCAAAGGTACCATATTCTTCTTCATAGACCTTTTTGAAGAGTTGACTTTGGTCAAAACCAACAGCTTTTTCAAGATCATAAGACAATTCTTGTTTTGTTGTGTTAAGCAAACGAACATTAACACGTGCGCCAACATCTGTTCCTGTTACCAGATAGAACAATCCGCGCCATGTTCCTTCAACTTTTTGGAACTCAGGAGCATGAAGAATTTCATCTAGTTGCTCTGAGAGATCTAAGTCAATTTGGGCAACTTCCGCGCTAACTGCTGTGATAGCACTGCTATGCTCACCAGATTTTGCGATTTTATCCAAAAATTCTTCGACAAGTTCAAGAGCGTAAGCTTTTTGAGCGTCTTCACGAATCATCTTTCCTTCTTCAACGATTTGTTCTGCTGTTTTTGATTCACCAGCAAGAACCGCATCTGCAACAACGTTCAAATCTGCGTTACCGTCAAGTTTAGCAAGAAGATCGCTCAGTTTAACACGTGATTCAAACTTCACTTTCATCTCTGGAATTTGGTTGATGATGGAAATGGGCTCAAAATCATCAATTGTTAAGAAGAGAAGGTCAATGGAAATTTTTCCTTTCTCTATAAAACGATTGGGAACGTTGAAAATTGCCTTTGGACGAATGGATTCCATGATATCTGTTAAGGTATCTGGACGCACATCAATGAACTTACGATCACGGAATGGTGCTTTTTCCACTTCTGATTGGCAAGATAGGTCACTCATGATGCCAAGAACATATGGTAGTTCTTTAACAATGATCGCCCCAGCTGTGTGAACATCATA
>DOCA01000097.1 GCA_003503995.1 Holosporales bacterium | reverse complement strand
ATACCCTGCCCATGGAAAATAAATGCGAATAAAATCAGAAAAGCTCTTTTAAGAATTAGATTCATTTTATTTTCCTTTTTGTTGAAGTATTTAAATATCTAGCACTTACTTACTTATAATACATTTTTTTTATTAACAAAGTCTTAATGGTCAAATAAGAGAGAAATTCCCTGTCTGATTTTAAGATGGCGACTCATCGTGCATTCCTTAACATAGCTTTGTTCTGGCTTATCTAAAGTTCTTTTATAATCCGTCACTGACCAAACCACAAAAGAAAAGTTATCTCATATATTTTTAGGAACAGCAGATCGTTATCACAGAGCCCATAAATTTTATAAAAAAATGGTTTTTCAGAAATCACTGAGGCTGTGCTGCTGAAAGTAGAGCTGGAAATATTGAGCTCGATACTGAATTTACACCACAGAATTTTTTCAAAACAATTCAGAGGACTGGTTTATATTATCATAATAAAATCACTGTTCTGAGAGAATTAAAGCGCTTCGCTCTTGAAGAAGATTAGCAAGGTAAGCTCTTGGCATATAAAATATGTGATGGTGCTTAGTTAGGAGAAAAAGATATATTTTTTTATCTATCAGCAAACAAATTCAGGTTAGTAATGTCTTGCCGTAAAACGGTTGTTAAAAAACTTGGCAAATTTCTGGACGAAAAAGGATATAGTTTAAAAAAATTTTTAGGCTTAAGAGATAGCAAGATCTGGATTCTTCTATCCTCATAAATCATGGGGCTGATACCTAATAAACTTCTTTTAGTAATTTTTGAGATTAATTAAGAGCTCTTTAGGTGTCCCTATATCAAACCTCCACTCACACTCTTTCAAGAAGAGATTAAAGTGCTGCCTTGGCACACCATTAAATTTCCTCATATGCCTTTTTGCCTAGTTCCAGAAATTTTCAATGCCGTTGATATGGTTATGCTTTTGAGCAAAGATCTTACTATGATTAAGACGATAATGCTTAAATTTTGAAACATCCAAAGCATTATAAGCACGCCAACAATCAGTATATACAATGTTATCGGGCGGCTTTATTTTCTGGCGTATTATGGGCATCAGAGTTTCGGTTTTAGCATCGAGGATACTTGTGTGTAGACTTTTCCACCCCTCTTGAGAACCCAAACACCGCAACTTTTCCTGCTGCCCCTCATCCTCTTTTTCCTTTTCTAGAGCTTCAAAAGTAACTCTCATCCAACTCGATTTTACCACAAAATTGCTCACTTCGATGTTGCTATTTTAGGGTAATCTTCTCTCGCAATTTATGGAAAAATCTAACAGCTGTATTTCGATGAATAGCGGCTAATTCAGCAGCTTTTAACTTTTTTTGCAACAAGACCAGATTGATTACCAAAAGATGTTTTGAAACGGTAAAAAGTATTTTCTACCGTTCTCATTTTCCTTAATCAGAACTGTTTCTAGAGGAGAAAATGTGTAAATATGGACCAAATCTGGACGCAAATTCAGTTTTCGTTGTAAATCTTTTTTCAGAGAACTTAGTCCTTGCATTTTTGAAGAAACTACTAAAGAAACTTTGCTCTTGTTGGGCTGCAGCCTTCTTCAAGATATCAACTAGCCAAATCTTAACTTCTTTGCCGGTAGATATAAAAGCGTCTTCTTTTTTTGCCATAGCACCATTGCATATTTTATATGCCAAGAGCTTACCTTGCTAATCTTCTTCAAGAGCGAAGCGCTCTAATTGTCTCAGAACAGCAATTTTATTATGATAATATAAACCAGACCTCTGAATTGCTTTGAAAAAACTCTGTGGTGTATATTCAGTATCGAGCTCAATATTTCCAGCTCTACTTTCAGCAGAAAATATGAACACTATTGTTAAGAAAGCAGATAGAGTGGTGTTTTTTGTAAGCATAACTTATGATCCTTTATCTAATATGAACATTAATATCCTTATTATATTGGCAAAAAAAAAGACAAAGTCAAGAAAAATAGCTCTGTTGCAAAAAAATCACTTTTAAGTTTTATAGCTATGAAAGAGGTTTAGTTTTCTAGAGGATATCTAATGAGTGATTTCAAATGACGTCATTATCAAGGTGAAATCATCCTAGGAAGCGAGACTTTTACCCGCCGACCCTAAGATGTGAAATGACTCTGTTAGGCGGTCAATGATTCCTTGCTCTCCGTCTCTTAAAAAAGAACGAGGATCATAGATTCTCTTATAAGGCGTGCCTGTTTCAGGATCCACTTGATGCTTGAAAGCTTTGGGGTTTTGCTCAATAGTCTCGGCAATGGCGTGGGCAAATGCAAACTGCAAGTCCGTATCGATATTCATCTTAAAAACACCGTGGGAAATTGCTTCTTTAATGTGCGCTTTTGAGGAACCAGAGCCTCCATGAAAAACAAGATCAAGGGGCTTTTCCCCTGTTTTACAGTGTTGTTGCACAAGCTCTTGAGCGGCTTTTAAAATCTCAGGGCGCAATTGAACATTCCCAGGCTTATAGACACCATGCACATTGCCAAAAGACGCTGCCAGCGAAAAATGTCCCAAAGGAGAGAGCTCCTCATAAGCCCGAAGGCAATCCTCGCTCTGAGTATAAAGACTTGGGTTATTGAGGTTATCCTCGGATCCTACACCATCTTCTTCACCGCCCGTAATGCCTAGCTCAATTTCCAATGACATATCAAGGGCAGAAAGACGTTTTAAAAGGCGCGCAGATTCTTGCAAGTTAAAATCAATGGGCTCTTCCGAAAGGTCCAGCATATGGGACGTAAAAAGTGGGATGCCTTGGTCCTGAAAAAGATCCTCACTATAACCAATAAGCGCCTCAACCCAAGGAATTAACCCCTTGTTGGCGTGGTCCGTGTGAAGCACAACACAAACGCCGTAATGCTCGGCTAAAAGATGAACATGTTGCGCTGCTGAGATTGCACCCAAGACCCGTGTGTTAAAAGCATCTGGATGTCCTTTACCGCCACAAAATTGCGCCCCGCCGCTGGAGAGTTGAATAATCACATCAGAGTTATTTTTGGCTGCTGCCTCTAAAACAGCATTGATGGAATTGGTCCCGACAACGTTAACGGCTGGCAGCGCATATCCCTCTTCTTTTGCTCGTTTAATGAGATACTGATAGTCTGTGCCGCTGAGAACACCAGCAGGTAAATGTGTCATTTTATGCCCTTTTCTATAAGAATTCTTCTAAATCAGTCTATCTCAAGGGCTCGTAAATTCATACCGAAATTTGACTTTTCAAGAGAGGAGGAGTAGAATATGAGGGGTAAGGGTGCTTTGATAAGGCCCTTATTGTAGAAACCACTCCAAAAGATTTTTTAAAGAGGCTTCCATAGTCTTTTCAAAAATGACCCGCTCTCAGAAAGAGCGAATAACGCCCTCTGGAATTTTTTTTGGAGGAACTCTATTAAACTATTGCTCATTTGAGGATAGAAAGGAGACGAATCATGACACGACTTGACTTACAGCCCTTTTTCCGGTCAACAATTGGCTTTGACGAGATTGTCGATATGCTGGATGGCATGACGGATAATAATCGTAAACCCAATCAATACCCTCCCTATAATATTGAAAAGATAAAAGAGGAAATCTATCGCATTACCATTGCTGTTGCTGGATTTCAAGATGAGGATCTTGATATCACCAAACACAATCATCTCTTGAGTGTCGAAGGGCGCATGACCCGAAAAGCCGAGCAGGAAAACGAAGAACATACCTATCTTTATAAAGGTATTGCTGAGCGATCTTTCCAGCTGCAATTCCGCCTTGCAGATCATATGAACATCCTAGGCGTAGATCTTGAAAATGGTATGCTTTGCATCACTATGGAACGCGAAGTCCCCGAAGCTCTAAAACCTCAAAAGCTTAAAATCAACACCAAGAAAAAAGAAAAAACCACTTTAATTGAAGGTAACTCTGAAAAATAAGGGGACAGTCGTGAAATAGAAGAATCTCTGCAAAAGGCTCTTTTGCAACGGCTCCTCTAGTCTTGTCAAAAAGGCCTACTCGTTGAAAGAACGATCGACGACCGTATCTTATAATTTAGGAGCAACTAACGACATTTGGAACTCTTTAAGACTCTGTTGTAAAAAAAAGTTAGAAGTTGAAGAGGTCCTTTGACTTTGAGATTTAAGCGTCTTAGATATCGAATTGTCTGTTAATAAGACGGATTTCTCCCATGAGATTTTTCTCAGGAATACAGGCATTGAACTGCCCTTTCTTAAACATGCGCATGACTTCAAAACCTTTTAGCTGCTTTGGCATTGCGAGTTCTAGAGAGATAGAAATCAATGGTATTCCCATTCTTATCAATGGCCCGATAAAGGTAACACCACTTTCCCTTAACCTTTACATATGTTTCATCGACTTGCCAACTGAACCCTAATGTTGGCTTATAATACCAGCGAAGTCGCTTTTCCATTTCAGGGGCATAGTGCTGGATCCAGCGAAACAAAGTTATATGATCAACTTCAACGCCTCGTTCCAACATCATATCCTCTAGAGAATTAAACCTCTTTCATAGCATAAAACTAAAAGGTTATTTTTTTGCAACAGGGCCATTTTTTTCATCGCTTTAGGAAGGAAATGTGTTATTTTGAGGAGATAAAACAATGATCCCATAGGGGCTTCTAATATCTATAGATTAAAATCCTATGATACCAAACCGAATATTATTACTTTGGTGCTACATAACCTTAGCGCGATTTTTCGTTCCACTGGGCTTCATACCCCAAAGCATGTTCAACATCTAGCCTTGCTCTTAGGCAACATATAAGGTTGAATAGCTATGATATCAGTTTCATGCTCTCGCTTAACTTCCATAATATCATATGTATTTTGCAACAGAGCTCTTAAACGTCAAAATCAAAGGACTTCTTTAACTTCTAACTTTTTTTGCAACAACCCTTCTTTTCTTATTAAATTTAAGAAACCTTACAACGAGAAAACTCCATCTACAAGAAAATCTGAAGCCTTCCCGAACAAAGCTCGTCAGAAGTATATTGCAGTAAAAATATGGTTCGAACGACGCGCCCTGGCCTTGTTTCATGATTTTTTTAAAACTTGCCTTTTTGTCAAGGTTATGATATATTGGGCTTTAACATTTAAGAGCGGAGTTATAAACCATGTTAATTAAAAATAAAGTTTTATCTATATTAGTAGCTACATCAGTTCTAGCTACATCAGTTCTAGCTACATCAGTTCTAGAAGTATCAGCCCCTATCGAAATCACAGATCTATCAGTGATGCGTAAGGTGCAAGAAACTTATGACATGTTGGAGGGGGCGCATGCTGCATTTCTAAAAGAGGAGGAATGTTTAAGCGACTTAGGTGAGGGATCCTACCTGAGAAAAGGACGCCTGGAAAGAAAATGGAAAAAAGACGTAGACTTAAGCGTAAAAAAAAAACTAGAAGATCTTTTAGAACCGCTTAAAGAAGCAGACTTGGATGAAGATTTACAACTCCAGGTCTTAGTTGCCTTAGCAGAAGAGTCTTCTAAACAAGAATTTCAAAGGAGACGATTTACTTATAGAGAAGCAGCTTTAAATTACTTACCACTTGCGTATATTCAGAAAAGAGGCAATAGTAAAAAGTTTATAGAAATCAAAGGTAAGCTTGAGAAGATTTTATTAAGAAAACAGTTTATAAGCTACTCAGATTTTGATGAAGTCATTAATAAATCTGTCTCTCAAGCGCTTTCAAATGAGGAGAGCAACGCAGTTCATAGTACCTATGACCAATTTGTGGATACAAAGGCAAATCTGAGAGGAGATATTGTTCTATTAGAAAATAAACTAAGTAGGCTTTTAAAAAGTGCAAAAATAAAACAAGACGGACGCAGGGGAAGCCTTTGGGCAAAGAAAAAAGGAGCCATTCAAAGATTTCTTAATAGAGTCTTCATGGATTCAGCTCATAGGCGAACTTTAGGATTGAATGACCCCGCTTTCTATTCATTTTTACTCAGTCAATAATTGGGTTCATGGCCCTGTAAGATTGTGGCATGAATGCCTAATTTTTTGCAATTTGTGCAACTGATTCCTTAGAACGGCTCTGTTGCAAAAAAGTTAGAAATTAAGGCTGTGTTGCGTTTCTAGTTGCGGTAGAATCAAATCTTTATAAGGATTTGAGTGTCTTCACACCTTCTTTATAGAGCATAGACTTTCTGCCCCCTTTATTTTGAAAGGGCCTAAACCAAGAAATTTAAACTATTAAGGAATTTGGAGAGTCTCCCGAACAAAGCCTGATTGTATCATATTTAAATATTGACTTTCAGACAATTTATGGTAAGATAAATTTCTAAATATAAATCAAGGACTGTTAACCATGTTAAGAAAAATGAAACTTTTATCCATAGCAATGACTAAATTAGTTATAATTACATCAGCTGCAAATAGTTCAGTTGTAGATATTGTTGATGAACATATACCTAGAATTAAAACAACGCCAAAACATGTTAAAACTCAGGCTCAAAAAATTTATTGTGATCTAGAACGCAGTCATGATCAAATGTTAGAGCACGAAAATCAAATGTTAGAGTACGAAAAGTTTTTAAAAGAGCAGGGTCATTATATACCAGAAGATTCACTTCTAGAAAATAAATCGTTCTGCTTAAGAGGAAAGTGGCGGAAAGATGCGCAAAAATATCTTCAAAAACAGGAAAGGGAATTCCATCAAAAACTTATAGATGCGGGATTGAATTCAAATATGAGAAAAAAGGTCCGAGACATTTTAAAGGAAAAAAATTATAAAGAAGTGTGTGTTGCTTACATAGAGGCCTATCAAAATAAAATGGCTGATTTAATTTCGCGCCAAAAAGTTGAAAGTAGAAAGTTTTTAGAACTTAGAAGCGAACTCGCTGAAATTCTATTCAATGCTAGGTTTTTAGAAGTAGATGGATTAAAACCACTTAAACTGAACATTAAAAGCAGCTTAGCAGAAGGTCACGTTTCAGCGCTTGTAGCGATTGATGACTTTGATAATGCTTTATTCGATATTAAGGATGTTTATAGATCATTAGAACTGCTTTTAGATCAGGAACCTTCACATAAATACATTCATAGGATGAGAAAATTTCTGCAAAAACCAACTGGGGATCTTTTTGACTGAAACCATTCATCTAACTATATTAACTGCCTCCTTTGCATTGCTGATGTGTGACTTTTCAGCATGACTGCTTATTAATGGATCCACATAGTTGGCTTTGTTCAGGAGATGGTTCTGTTGCAAATACACGAAATGCCGAAAATATGCTCGTGCGACACGAG
>DOCA01000194.1 GCA_003503995.1 Holosporales bacterium | reverse complement strand
CCAATACCTGATTGCCCCGCAATCAGTCGCTCCCATGTATTGTTAATATCTCCAGCAAGGGGAGTTACAGCGCCTATACCCGTTACAACTACACGTTTCATATTCAAACAATCCAACTTTTATAGGGTTTTCCTCAAGAATAAAAAAAGCCACTTGTATTTTAAGGTCTACCCTAAAAAAGTGGCTTTATTTTTTATTCTCATTTACAAACACGTTTCATTAAAAACACGCTTTCGTCCATTGATAAAGACTTTAGGCTGCATGTTCCTTAATATAAGTAATAGCAGCGCCAACAGTTAGGATTTTTTCAGCTGCATCTTCAGGAATTTCAACATCAAATTCTTCTTCAAAAGCCATGACAAGTTCGACAGTATCAAGGCTATCTGCCCCAAGATCATCAATGAAATGAGCAGCTTCTACAACTTTCTCAGCTTCTACACCAAGATGCTCAATTACAATTTTTGTCACGCGTTCTTCAATATCACTCATAGGTTTTTCCTAATCTTTCTTTAATAATAATGTCTCAGGTTGTCATACTTTATAAGAATTGGCAACCATGGTTTACTGTCTATTCACAAGATGCCCCACACTAGCGCAAAATCATCAAAAGGAAAAGCCTTTTTATGAACTGTTTTTTCGCTTAATCTCCTTCCTCACCAAAATACCTCTCCATAGAAACCCGAAAACAAGTTATGTTAACGCGGCTTTACATCATTGCTTTTTTTATTTTATTCCTTACGATGGAATGAAAAGATATAAACAATTTATAGGAAACCATTATGTTATTGTCTAAAAGCCTTACTTTTACCCTAACAGCCTCTTTATTGCTAGCGTTTAGCTCTGAAAATCAAGCCTTTGCAAGCGACCAAACAAATGAACAAGCTGAGGGGGAAATATAACTTTTCCCTCCTTGCAACCCTTTGTAACGCCAGCGGAAAGAGAAAGAGAAAAAAAAAGAGTAAAGGTAATCTTAGATCGCTTGGATGAACATGTTGGTATTAATAATAAAAAAAACAAGAAAAAAAGAACAAAAAAGTAGCCAGATCAGTAGCAAATTAAAGAGGGCTAAGAAGATTCTATAGAAGCCTATGATTTATAGATAAAGAGTGCAGGAAGGATTTCTGAGATCTTTTTGGAATCACTATAGGAACCTCTGCAAAACCATTTTGCTTAGAGCTTTTGCAGGGTTTCCTAGCAGAGGTTCTATAAATTTTTGAAAAGGCTTAGGTTAAGTGCTTAACTTTCTTAAGCTCATGGGCTGTAAAGGCTTGGTCAACTTCTGCCGTTAAAGTCTTTTGAACAACGTCATGAGCTGTCTCGACAGCAACTTCAACCATGTGGTCATGAATTTCTTTAACCGCATTTAGCTCAAGTTGCTTTAAGCGATCTTCTAAATGAGTCTTTTGATTCTTAACAAAAAGCGCAATATCGCTCAAGGCCTGTTCACGAATACGAACAGTCTCTTTCTCAGCATGATCAAGAATGTCAGCAGCATCTTTCTGTGCTTCGACCTCACGCCTCTTTGCTTTTTCTAGCAACGAAGCAGCTTCAATTTTCATGGCCTCTGCTTCCGTTAAATCTTTACTAATTTGGGATGATTTTGACTGGAGCGCTTTTAAAATAACCTTTTTCAGAGGTTTTGCAGCAGCGCCAACAAAAATCAAAAAAGAAATGAGGACCCAACCTCCGACATCAAGTTCCATGGGAAACCTTTACGTTTAACTTATCATCCAACAATGACTCTATATCAGAGTCCGTTTTCTTCCCAGCCATGGGAAGAAGTTTTTCAACAATATCGTGAGTAATAATCTGTGTATGCTTTTTTATATCTAAAACAGCTCGTTCTTTCTCTTGCGCAATGGCTTTTTCTGTTGCCTCGACCTGAGTCTTTAACAACGTAACCATAGAATTTTTGCGCTCGGATAAATCTTTATCAACATCGTTAAGGGTGGCAGCGATAATATCATGGGCTTTTTGACGCACACTATTTAAACTACTTTCAACCTCATAAAGGGTTGAGTCTTTTTCATCTCCTAAACGCCCTGCCTCAATGCGATAGCCTTCCGTTTTCTGCCAACGCTCCTCGAGCAATTTCTTAAGCTGAGGAACAGAAACAGAAACCGTATAAATCATCAAGATCGCAAAGAAAATGACAAGCCAAAAAATCTGAGCTGGAAAAACAGCTGGATCAAACTGAGGCATAGATAAAGAATCCCTTTTTCATACTATTTTTCATCTTTTTCTGTTTTCAGAAAACGTCGAGCAATTGAGTTTTTTCAACTTCCTCAAACCATTTCACTCATGACAGAAATAAAATAGAACTGCTTTCTACTTCAAGAAAATCATGAAGGAAATAACGAGGGAAAAAATGCCAAGTCCTTCAGCAAGGGCAGCCCCAACGAAAGCAAAAGTTTGCATATCATTTTTTGCAGAAGGATTACGCGCAATAGATTCGATCAAACTAGCGAACACGCGCCCCACTCCCATGGCCGCACCGATAACACCAAGAACAGCGATACCCGCACCAATCATTTTTGCAGCTTCTAATTCCATTTTATTTCTCCGTTATATTTTATTATTTTTTCTAGTGTAAGTTTACAGAATCGTTAAGATAAATACAGACCAAAATCGTAAAAATATAAGCCTGCAATCCCGCAACAAAAAATTCAAATCCCACAAACAAAACATTAAACAAAGCAGGGAAGATACCAAAATACATCCCCACCATTACACTAAAGCCCGCAAAGACTTTAAGAATCACATGCCCCGCCATCATATTCAAAAAGAGACGAAGAGAAAGGGTAAAGGGCCTGACTAGATACGAAACAAGCTCAAGAAAAATCAATAGAGGCGCTAGGGCCTTTGGCGCACCAGCTGGCAAAAAAAGGCTAAAAAAGTGCAGGCCGTGACGAACAAATCCAATAATAGTTATAGCTACAAAGAATAACAACGCCAAAGAAAGTGTTATCGCAAAATGGCTTGTGATTGTGAAGCTATAAGGCAACATCCCAAAAAGATTGGCAAATAGAATGAACATAAAAAGAGTAAAAATAAACGGCGCATAGGCTTTGCCTTCTTTACCCACTGTGTCGCCAATCATACTCGCAATAAAATCATAGCTAGACTCAAGAACCAATTGCAATTTATTGGGAACAAGAGTCGCTTTGCGCAAAGCAAAGTGTTGAAAAGCAATAAGAGAGACCGTTACAATGGCAAGCCAAATTGTTGCATTGGTAATGGAAATATTACTTCCCATAAGCTCCAAGGGAATAATCTCATGTATTTTAAACTGGTCCATGGGACTGTGTGGTGTCATTTCAATTCCCTGATCGAATTTATATAACTGAGTAACTTTATAAGAGGAGGATAATCCTTTATCCCCTCTTCGTCAATTGGCTCTCACTCTCTTTTAATATTTTTTTGCTTGGCCGAGTCTTTGACATATAGTAGAAAACATGAATTTTATTCAAAAAATATCTACCCTAAAACTTTCAGCCTCTTTTGCCATTATTATGGCTGCTGCAACCCCTAATGCTATGGCCTCTATTTCCGAAGAAGTTCTTCCTATGGATAGAGGCGGCGCTTCTTCCAGCAACTCTTCCCAAAAAGAGCCTGTCCTTTCAGTAGAAACTTATTCAGAATTAGAAAAAGCATTTCCTCGCCATTTTCGAGGGATCTCTAAAATGGATCAAGAAGACGTGATGCGCAATAGAAATCTGCATGACTTAAAAACACTCATGGGCTATAACCCTGCCATTGCTGAAAAGCTAGCCATATTAGGGGAAGCCTTAACGAAAACTTCTAACCCTGTTTTTGAAAAATTATTAGTAGATATAGAAAAAGCTTTTGATGACCGAGAACAACAAACCGTTTTCCATTATGTATTTTTCCTTGGGCGGTCTGCTCTATTGGCATCAAATAAAACAGAAGAAGAGCGTCAATTTTTTAATATTGCTGGTTTTTCAAATCCTTATAAATTAATTGAACTTGTTGACCCCACTAGTAGTTTTTGGACAACTTTGCAACATTTAGGTGATCATGAGGATTCGCGGGGTGATTTTTCTTATTCAATTCATCGAAGCTTCTTTGACCCAACGGATCAAATAGAGAAGCTTTTAAACAAAAGCTCTCTTACAAGCCGCCCTTTCCTTATGTTAATCACAGAGCCGAAAGGAGACATTTTTGGTTTCTTTGCCCTTGCTTTAACCTACTATAAAGGCCAACACCCTGTCCCCGTAACTCTTTCAAGCGATGAGGGCGAACTCCATGGTATTCCCATGAGTCCTTGGGGGAAATTCTGTCACGATCTTGCCCACTCAGAAGCAGATCCAGCAGATTACAGTGTGGAGCAATTTGCGAGCTATATCCTGAACCTTTATACAGCCAAATTAAGAGAAAGCTTTAAAGGGCTTACAAAAGAAGAGCGTGCTCAATTTTCCGTTAAATCCATGATTCCTGTGGTGACAGAATTTGCTCTGGAGATTCACGCGGCTTACCGCCAAAGTCTCATTGGTATTTTAGAAGGCTCCCTCCAGCATTTTGATGTAAACAGTAGGTCAAAAAAGTTACCTCCCGCATTTGAAGCTTTCTCAGC
>DOCA01000023.1 GCA_003503995.1 Holosporales bacterium | reverse complement strand
CCTTTGCAGCCATACCGAGTGCTTTTTCTAATAGGGAGTTAAATGACATAGCTGCGTTTGCTGTTACAGGGGCTGCTATAATAGCAAGACCAACGGCTAGAGCGCTTGCTTTACAAAAATTAGAGACTTTCATTTTAAAATTCCTTTCTGTTGATATTTAAATAATATCGAGGTTTTGTTAAGAAAGTATTAATAAAGGTGAAAAAAAAGACTAAAAATTAAAGTATTTTTCTGATTTTGTCTGAAACGGACATTTCAAAAGGGTCTAATTCATAGAAAAGGCAATTAACGCCTTCAAGTTGCTCTGTTTTTTTTTCGGGAAGGCGGTCAATCTTTTGCCAGTTAACGAGGTCTATAATGATATGAAGAGGGTGTTGCTTTATAAATGATACATCAACGATGCCAACACCGCGCACCTCTAGTTTGCCTTCAAGGGTTTTAGGGCAGGTGGCAATTAATTCTTTATTCTGTGCAGCAATATCTGTTTGGTCGTCGGAGATGAGGGTTGCGTCTTGATGGATCAGTCGTAGGGCTAAATCTGATTTTCCAGAGCCAGGTTTGCCACGCAATAAAATGCCTCGGTTTTTAATAACAAGACTGGTGCCATGATAATTCATTTTTTAGCGACAGAAAGCATAGGCCCAAGGAACTGCTTTCCAAAAACGTGGGTGTGAAAATGAGGAACCTCTTGTTTTGCATTTTTTCCGCTGTTGGATAATAAACGATAACCATCATTGTCTTTAAGGCTTAGCGTTTCAATGACTTTATTAAGGGCCCTATAATAGCCAACGAGTTCAGTATCACTTGCTTTTTCATGGAAATCATCACTAGAGATATAAGGGCCCGTTGGAATCACAAGAGCATGGAGAGTTGCTTGTGGATTAATGTCATAGAACGCTAGGGCAAAGTTATCTTGGTAGATTTTTTGACAAGGAATGTCGCCTTTTAGAATCTTTGCAAAAATATTATTGGGATCATAAGCCATTCTTTGAAAATCCTTACTTTGAAATTAAAGAGAGAAAGTGCTATAAACACTCAATATATAGTCTTTTCACTTGTAAAGGAATAGCAATGCAAGCAATTACAGAAAAAAATTGGCGTGGGACAACCATTCTCTCTGTTCGACTGGGAGATAAGGTGGTGATTGCCGGTGATGGTCAAGTTACCTTGGGCAGCATTACATTAAAGTCAAATGCCAAGAAAGTACGTCGTTTGGGCGATGGAAATGTGATTGTTGGTTTTGCGGGAGCAACGGCCGATGCTTTTGCTCTTTTTGAGCGCCTTGAAAGTAAGCTTGAACAATACCCAAAACAATTAACTCGAGCATGTGTTGAGTTGGCCAAAGACTGGCGGACCGATAAGTATTTACGTCGCCTTGAGGCGATGATGGCTGTGGCCGATAAAAATGTTTCGTTGATTCTCACAGGAACAGGGGACGTCTTAGAACCCGAAGATGGCTTGATTGGTATTGGATCAGGAGGCGCTTATGCCTTGTCTGCTGCAAGGGCTCTTGTTGATATTAAAGGAATGACGCCTGAAAAAATTGCGAAAAAATCGATGAAAGTTGCGTCGGACTTATGCATTTATACCAATTCAAATATTATTATTGAGAGTATTGATTAATGACACATGCGCTAACCCCCAAAGAAATTGTTGCTGAATTAGACCGTAATATCGTTGGTCAAAAGGATGCTAAGAAAGCCGTTGCTATTGCCCTTCGGAATCGTTGGCGCCGTCAGCAGGTTGATGAAAGCCTGCGAGATGAAATTCTGCCTAAGAATATTTTGATGATTGGGCCAACGGGTGTTGGTAAGACGGAAATTGCAAGGCGTCTTGCAAAATTAGCCAATGCGCCTTTTGTTAAGGTTGAAGCGACAAAATTTACAGAAGTAGGCTATGTGGGGCGCGATGTTGAGCAAATTGTCCGTGACCTTGTGGATATGGCAATTCTAAATGCTAAGGAGACCCAGCGTCATACCGTTGAAAAAATGGCAGAACAAGCTGCGGAAGAACAAATTCTTGATGTGCTTGTAGGAGAGGGAGCCACTGAGGAAACGCGCCAAAAGTTCCGTAAAATGCTGCGAGAAGGAGATCTTGATAACCGAGAGATTGAGATCAAAGTGCCTGATCATTCTGCAGGGCAAATGCCGACAATGGATATTCCTGGAATGCCTGGCGCACAAATGGGCATGTTGAATCTTGGTGATCTTTTGGGTAAGAGCTTAGGCAGCGCGCCTATGAAAGATCGTAAACTTGAGGTTTCTGAGGCTTTGAAGGTTCTAACCCATGAAGAAGCTGAAAAGCTTATTGATCAAGAGAAGACTCTTTCTGAAGCTATTAAATCCGTTGAGCAAAACGGAATCGTTTTCTTGGATGAGATCGATAAAATTTGTGGTCGCTCTGAACTTCGAGGTGGGGATGTAAGCCGAGAAGGGGTGCAGCGTGATTTGCTTCCTCTTATTGAAGGAACAACAGTTTCAACAAAGCATGGTCCCATTAAGACCGATCATATTTTGTTTATTGCCTCAGGGGCCTTTCATGTCTCGAAGCCTTCTGATCTTTTGCCTGAGCTTCAAGGGCGCTTGCCCATTCGTGTTGAGATGCAGTCCTTATCTAAGGAAGATTTTGCACGCATTCTTGTTGAGCCAGAAGC
>DOCA01000029.1 GCA_003503995.1 Holosporales bacterium | reverse complement strand
CCGAAGAAGCGGTAGAAGACGCTGCCGAGCCCGTCGAAGAAGCGGTAGAAGATGCCGAAGAAGCAATTGAGGACGTATCAAGCGTTCCATCAGAAATTGCTTCTGCTGTTGCGGCAGCAGCAGCGGCGGCAGCAGCTGTTTTAGCTCCTGCCACAGCAGAGCCAGCTGCAGCAGCTGCCGCTGGGGGAGCAGGTGGTAGTGCTGGCAATGAAGTGGCTGCCCCTGGAACGACTCCTGGATCTATCGGGTCACTTGATGGTAGTATTAAAAAAGGGCTTATTGATCCACCGGCTGCGGAAACAACAGCAGATCAACGAACTAAATATGATGAGTTACAAACAAGAAAAGGTGTTATAACAGCACTAAGGGAGCAATTACATGGCCAATAGAAAACCAGGTAGGAATGAGCTACTCGTTCATGAAGCGGAACATGATGCAAATATAGTAACGATGGATGGCAAAGTAGAGCCTGTGGAAATAGCATCCGTTTATTAAAACGGCACCGTCCAGTTATTTGGCCCTGCAGGTAAGGTTCTGAAAATCTCTTAAGTTATGGTAGTATCTTCTATGATTTAGATAGAGGTTCCCTATGTCATTATCTCAAGCTCCAAAAGGTCATCGTTTTTCTGTATCGATCTATTAGCCATACTGTTTGACGCTATCATCGTTTTAATGACAGCTTGCGTGATATTAGCGAAGAGTTGGCTTATCGTGGTATTGTTGTAAGCTATGAAACCATCAGAAGCTGGTGTTTAAAGTTTTCTAAGGACTTATCAAAAAGTGTGAGCGCAAGCCAAGAGACAAATGGCATCTGGATGAGATGATTCTTAAAATTAACGGTGAAACTTTTACCCTTTGGCGGGCTTTTGATTCAGAAGGTCATGAACTTGATATCTTTCTTCAAAAACGTAAGAATAAGAAAGCAGCTATCCGCTTTCTATCCCGCTTGTTAGGTGAGCATCCAGCACCCGTGTTATTGTCACAGATAAATTAAAAAACTACTTCAAACCCATACGCTACATGATGCCAAAGGCTGATCACAGAGCGCATAAAGGACTGAATAATCGGATTTAAAATGCTCATCAACCCACAAGGCAAAAAGAAAAGTGTTTAATCAAATTCAAGTCCCTTCAGGGCCTTCAAAATGTTGTTTCTCTCATGGGGAAAGTAAGGAATATCTTTTCAATAGCTGTTGGAAGATATAAAAAACCAGCACAAGAGCAGCGGGATGCTTTTAAAAAAGCATAAGCAATTTGGGATGAGGCTGCTCAAGAGATTCTTTGCGCCTAAAATTTGGAGCAGAGGGATCTTTAAGACCAGCTCAAATTAACTTAACGGTGCCTCAAGAAGTTCTATAATTCTGCGACAGGCTGTATTTGCCCCTTCTCCCTTAGTCCAGATATTCATGCGCTCTCCCCATTCCAAAGCACCTTTAGGAACAACAAATTCACCTATAACCCCTGGGGTTTCCCAATCATGGGGATAGAAAGTAGGATAACGACAATAGTATTGTTTTTCATTATGTTTAGAAAACATAATAGGGCGCAAAGAATCTGGCATATAACCAATACGGGCACAAGGGAGGTCTATGGTCCTTTCCGTATACAAAAGTGCAAAATGCTGTGTATGATTTTTTAGACCTGGATACAGCTCTTCAATAAAGGATTTAATAGAAATAAGTGTTTGACCTGTTTCAGAAACATCAAAAAAAATCAATTCAGTATTCTCTTCTTCCAATTCATTAAACCCCAAACCATCAAGGTAGGATTTATATCCTGATTTTTGGGAGGCTGTTGGTTCTAAAGTACGCAAACCAGATGCTAAAATATGTTTAAACTCTATGCCTGTTCTCAACGTTGAATCTAATGCTTTATGCAACTCAACAAGCCAAGATACAGAACGGCCCACAGGAACAACCACTGGCCTCCGACCTCTCAATAAAGGTGTATCCTTAACGGATAGATAGAGCTGCCCCAAAAGATGAGTCATTTCGTTTAAATGCTCATTTTGAAGTAGGATATTTTGTACAACTCTTTCAACCGCACGCCTTTCTTCTTGAGCTCTAGGAGTTTTTAGCATTAGATCAGAGATAGTTTGTTGTATCAATTTTTCCTTATTCTGCCGAAGTTGGTTCTGAAGGATATCAAAAAATTGTCCTGTAAAAGTACCCATAGCCTTTTCAAGGATAACAAATTGAGCATTTACTTCCGCCCTTATAATAGACATTAATTCTGGATCTTCTGTCATAGAAGCCATCTTAAGAGGCGCTCTTGCTCTCTGTCTTATTTTCTCCGCATCTAAAAGCTTTTGTGCGTTTTTAGTAGCTGCTCTTGTTACATCAGATTGATCCGCTCTATTTGAAAGGATTGTATAGAGGTAATATGCTTCGCTATAAAATCGGTTCCTTTCTTTAGTATGAGAAGAAAGTTTAGCTAAAGCAACCAAAGCATTTGCTCTATTAAGGCTAGCTCTTTGATCAAGATTATTTTGTGAAGAGGTAATATATTTGAGAAAAATCACTAATGTCATATAAGTTGCAATATCTGTTTTCTTAATATCATTATCTACTTCTCCATTACGCACCTTAATAAGACGCTTATAAAAGACCTCTTGTGGAGGTTCTTCAGAACCTAAAGGGTTGATACCAAGAAAAGTCTCTAAAGCACGCATCTTTGGAGCCTCTGTGGGATCTATTTCTATTATATAGTTAGGTTCCACAGATAATCTGGAGGCATTTACTGTGTTGCAAAGCAAAATAACAATAAAAATCAATGAAAATATTTTTTTTTATAGTTCAATTTCATAATGATGATTAACCTGTAGTTTTATATTTTACTTATATGGAGTTGAAAACTTATGTCAAGTTTATTTATGCACCACAGCCAGGCCGATACAGCTGATTATCTAACAAATTCAGAAAATGCGTCCCCTTTTTCCCAGAATTAGTAGTTATGAAGTGAGTACAGAAATAGGTTTGCCAATTTTAAACATTTTGTTCAAAAGATGACATTCAATTGTCAGTTCATTTTCCCTGTTATTCTCATCTCGTGATAAAAATTGACGACCAAAAGATGTTTTGAAACGGTAAAAAGTATTTTCTACACGTTCCCGTCGTCCATAATTGTTTTTGACTCTCCACGGATGGTACCCCTTCTCTTGTTTATAGGTGACTTCTTTTTGACGCTCAGTTTTAGGATTCTTTGCTACATGATGCCAAAGGCTGATCACAGAGCGCATAAAGGACTGAATAATCGGATTTAAAATGCTCATCAACCCACAAGGCGAAAAGAAAAGTGCCTGATCAGGTTTAAGTCTCCTCAGGGAATTAGCCATATCAAAACACTCATTTCCATATTATCAAAAGGAGAGCAAGAAAACAAATTCTCCTCCTATGCAAAAGAGGTTTTTTTGGAACTTTATGATCAATTTCTTGCTTTAGAGAAAAAAGTAAAAGAATATAATAAGAAAATTGCTTTTCTCTGCCAGTTGAGGCCTGAATGCCAACGATTAATGGAAGTGGCAGGTATTGGTCCTTTGACAGCTTCCGCCTTTGTTGCTTCTGTTGGTGATCCACACACCTTTAAAAATGGCCGTCAATGTGCTGCGTGGCTTGGACTTGTACCGCGACAACGATCAAGTGGCAATAAGATTACTCTTCTTGGTATTAGCAAAAGGGGGGATCCCTATCTGAGAACTCTTTTGATTCATGGGGGGCGTTCTGTGGTCAACATATGTCATA
>DOCA01000055.1:1007-4175 GCA_003503995.1 Holosporales bacterium | reverse complement strand
AGGGCTTCTGATGCCTCCAACGGTATGCGTCCAAAGAGTTTTACCTGAATTGGTATCAAGGCAGCTCATAACACCACCATTCCCAATGAGGTACACGTGATTACCTTTTACAACGGGGCGGGCCTTAATGTGGAATAAAGAAGAAATGGGATCTAGCTTTGTTAGGCTCACAAGGCTCTCGCTCCAAAGAGGTAAACCATTGCCTGGGTGAAGAGCATACACTTCGCCAGAGGTATAAGGCACAATGAGTAAATCAGCCGTTAAAGCAGGACTAGCCCCACCCAATAGACCTGCAATTTCCATGATACCAGAGTGAGACCAAGCGGGTTCGCCTGTGCGGTAGTTAATGGCTTCGAGCTGGTTATTAATATTAACGGCATAGATGTAACCATTTTTAACCGTTGGTGCAGCTCTAACGGGAGCTGTTAAGGAAAAACGCTTTTCAATAGAACCGTCTTTGGCTTTCATCATGACAATTTCAGCAGCAGGTGTCACAATAAAGACGAAACCATTTTCGTAAGCAAGTCCACCACTAAAAGCTTGAGTTGAAAGATCTTCAGGCGTTGAATCTTTTGACCATAATTGTTCGCCTGTTTGGATATCAAAAGCGCTTACATATCCTTGGGTATCAACCGTAAAGATTCGACCATCAGCTGCTACAGGACCGTTTAGAAGGCGCTCGGAGGAACCTGAGCCAGTTCCAATGGACTCGGACCATGCTTTTTTTAGATCTGATCCAAGAGCAACAGGGTCAAAGGAATGGTCAACAGCACCGCTGGCACTGGGCCAAGATTTATAAACCCTTGTTTGGGGAAGAGTCACTTTCGTGTTTTTTAAAGAAGGATCTGCTAGCAAGGGATCATCCCCCACAAAAATTGCTTCACGGTCTCCCAAAATAGGAGGCCCTTTTTTATCGTCACAGGCCGTAAGTAATAAGCTGGATAGGATAATAACAAACAGCGAGGAGTGTGAGAATATACGTGTCATAAAAAAACCTTTAAGAGTGTGTAAATTAATTGATTGTTTCTAGCATGGCTTGCGCGCGCACTCGCATAGACTGCGGGGCTTGAGGATGTTTTGCAACGGATATAAAAACCTCAGATGCTTTTTTTGTTTGTCGAAGTTTTAAGTAGGCAAACGCCTGTAGTTCAAGGGCAGCTGCTTGAAGGGGGGAGGTTTTATTAACAAGGGGGTCAAGGTCCTCTAAAAGCACAGCCCCGTTAGTTGAATCAAATTTTCTCATGATAGCTTGAAGAGCAGCTGTTTCACGGTAAAAAGAATCATAGGAGGTGTTATTAGCCATGGACTTTAATAAATCTTCGGCTTCTTTTGTGCTGGACGAAAGACGCGCTTGCTCAAAAGACCCTAAAATTTGATAACCCATTGAGCCGTCCTTAATAAGGGAAGAATAATCAGCTTTTTCAGCTTTTGACGGGTCGAGTTCGAGGTTTTTTTCATAGACGAGCGTTTGATCCAAAAGTTTTTGTTCTTGGTGGCTATGCCAAAAGAGATAGCCAACGGTCATTAAAACAATACCAATAATGGCGCCAATGATAATGTTGCCATACTCATTCCAAAACGCGACGAGTTGGTCATTTCGGATATCTTCCTTAATTTCTTCGATTAAATCATCGGACATGGCGTTGTTCCTCGTTCTATAATAGAGTTCTCTGTGGCACTTACTTTACCGATACATCTCCTAAAAATCAATAGTATGTCGGGGACACTCAAAGTTTTATTGAATTTCTTAGCTAAAACGTGCTAGAAAATCATATGCTTTATCTGTTTTAAAGGTTTTTTATGCTTCGCAAAAGTTATGATTGGGTTCTAGCCCACGCAGGTACGCCCAAAGCTCGCTGGATGCTTATTGCGATTTCTTTTGCGGAGAGCTCTTTTTTCCCCCTTCCGCCAGATCCCCTTTATATGGCTATGATTCTGGCGCGTGTTCAAGACGCTTGGAAGTTGGCTTTTATCTGCACTTTTAGCTCTGTTGTTGGTGGTATTCTTGGGTATTACATAGGCTTTGCTCTTTATGAGACGGCAGGGGAGTGGATTATTAACACCTATGGCCTACAAGAATCCTTTCAGAAATTTCAAGCAGGCTTTGATAAATGGGGATTTTGGATTGTGGCTCTTAAGGGTTTAACACCTATCCCCTATAAAGTTGTGACGATTTTTAGTGGTGTGGCTAAGCTCGATGTGTCAACATTTCTTATTGCCTCTTTGATTGCAAGAGGTTTTCGTTTCTACCTTGTGGCAGCTTTACTGAGATTTTGTGGACCGCAAATTAGAGATATTGTTGAAAAGCATCTTGGTCTTGTGACCCTTATTGTTCTAGCAGCGATTATTGCTGGGTTTTTTCTTGTGAAGTATATATAAAAAGCTTTTTCCATATATCTTTTCGTTTGTTAATATTTCAGGAGAGTTAGCTGCATAATATATTAAGAAACCAACACCAGAGAGAATGAGGCCTCCCAAGGATATCATGATAATTAAAACCCGTTAGGGTAAACCACCACCTCTGGTGGTGGACTCTTAAAGTTTGACAATTCCATAAAAAGCTAGAATTTCCTTATTTGTGAAGCGTTTGAAGCCACAAATAAGGAAAAACTCTAATGAATGATTACCGTAGCTTATCTCATACAAAATGGGAATGTAAATATCATATTGTCTTCATCCCGAAGTATCGTCGTAAGATCCTTTATGGAGGGATCAAGATGCATTTAGGTGTTATATTTCATGACCTTTCACGTCAAAAAGAATGTGTGATAGAGGAAGATCATATTATGCCGGACCATGTTCACATGTTGATATCAATTCCACCGAAACTCAAAGTATCAGAAGCAGTGGGTTTTTTAAAAGGTAAGAGCGCTATTCAGATAGCGCGTCAATTTATGAATCGAGAGAGAAATTTCACAGGCTGTCATTTTTGGGCGCGAGGTTACTTTGTGACAACAGTTGGCCATAATGAAGATGCTGTGAAAAAATATATTCAGGAACAAGAACAGAGAGATAAGGTTTCTGATCAGTTTGCACTGAACTTAACGAAGTAAAGATAATAAGCGCTTTGAGCGCTTCACATTATCATACCACCACCTTTGGTGGTGGTTTTTGAATTTTGTGGCCAATGGCATATATCTTTTGATCTCGGATGCGCACTTCATGAAC
>DOCA01000055.1:0-812 GCA_003503995.1 Holosporales bacterium | reverse complement strand
TTTTTTTAATGAGATGATTTTGCACCAAAAGGAAAAACGGCGCTATCAGGGCGCCGTTTTTTAGTAGTTTAAAGGTGTATAAAGAATTTTATGTGGAAAAAATTCTTAAATTATTTTCGTTATTAAGCAACGCGAAGCATCGTTTTAAGCTTCTCACAAGCGTCTTCAAATTGGATGGCTTCAACAATAGCAACCTCATCTGCAAAACGTTCAAGAGCATTTTGATAAATTTGGCGCTCGCTGTATGATTGATCACCTTGGTTCTCATCACGATGTAATTCGCGCAACACTTCAGAAAGAGAAGTAATATTGCCCGAGTTAATTTTTGTTTCATATTCTTGAGCGCGCCTTGCCCAAATACCCTTAGTTGTTTTGATCTTCTTTGTCAAAAGAGAAAGAGTTTTGGTCATTTCCTCTTTCGTTGTTAGAGTGCGAAGACCTGTATTTTTTGCTTTGACCAAAGGGAGGCGCAATGTCATACGTTTTTTCTCAAAATTAATGACGAGAACTTTAAGCTCTTGGCCCGCAATGGTTTGACTCTCTATTTTTTCGAGCTTACCAACGCCATGATTTGGATACACTACGGTATCTCCGGTAGAAAAGGCTGTCGTATTTTCCATAAAAGCTCTCCTTTTGAGTCTCTTGTTGATTTAGTACAAATATTTCAAAGGGTTATGAGGTAAAAATATTATTTTCTTTATTGTAGACTTCAAGGTATAGCATATTTAAGAACAAAAATATAGAAAAAACTGCTTAGTGTAGTGTTCCTATGATTACCTAGTGTTCATTTACCCTTATAGTGATTGATCTTA
>DOCA01000222.1 GCA_003503995.1 Holosporales bacterium | reverse complement strand
ACTCAATAAAATTGGCATTTCAGTTTATCAAATCACTTCTGTTCAAGACGAACGTGAGCACATTCTTGCTGCTTTGGAGGAGGCGAGATCAAGGGCACAAATTGTAATTGTTACAGGTGGCTTGGGGCCTACCAAAGATGATATAACCAAACGTACATTTTGCGAGTTTTTCAAAGATAAACTAGTGAAGAATGAGGCCGTTTTGCAACATGTTGAGAAATTATTCGCCAGTTTCGTTTCAACACCCATTACTGATGTGAACAGACAACAGGCAATGGTGCCATCAAAAGCTACGATATTCCACAATGCCAATGGTACGGCACCGGGAATGTGGATGCAATCAGACGGTGTTTCTTTCGTGTCACTCCCCGGAGTACCTTTTGAAATGAAAGCATTGATGATAAATTCTGTCATACCTAAAATCATGGAGGATTTTGAAAGGCCTTATATCATCCATAAAACCCTGGTAACCTATGGGCTAGGTGAAAGTGCCGTTGCAGATAGAATAGAGGATTGGGAAGGAAATTTGCCGTATTATATTAAATTGGCTTATTTACCTAATTTGGGAAAAGTTAGGCTTCGCCTAACGGCAAAAGGTCCGGATAAAAAAATACTTGAAGACGGTATTGAAGGGGAAATCAAAAAATTACGTCCATTAATTGATGATATTTTTTATGGCACCGACGATGACGAGACATTAGAGGAGTTTGTGGCAAAATTGCTGGTAGCAAAAAAAATGACTTTGGCAACAGCGGAGAGTTGCACCGGCGGAAAAATTGCACAAAAAATTACGGCCTTACCAGGAGCTTCCAAATATTTTAAAGGTAGTGTGGTCAGCTATGCGACCGAAACCAAGATCAATATCCTAAAGGTCCCCAAAACCCTAATAGATAAGTACTCGGTGGTAAGTGCGGAAGTTGCAAGAGCCATGGCAAAAAACGCCAATGAATTATTGAAAACAGATTTTGCGATAGCCACAACAGGTAACGCAGGACCAACAAAAGGTGAATCAGATGCTGAAATAGGTACAGTATTCATAGCCATTGCTACCCCAAATGAGGTATTTGTAGATAAATTCATGATGGGAAAACATCGAACTAGAATAGTTCAAAAGACTGTAAATAAAGCATTTGAACTACTTCAAAAAGAAATTTTAAAAATCTGAAGTAGAATTTTGTCCGTCCCACAAAAATGATATAAATTTGCAGCCTGTTTAAAATGAAAAATTAGGCGCAATGTCAAAAGTTTGTGAAATTACGGGAAAGAGGGCGATGTTTGGTAACAACGTATCGTTTTCTATCAATAAAACAAGAAGAAGATTTAACGTTAATCTTTCTAAAAAGCGCTTTTATATTCCAGAGGAAGATCGTTGGGTAACGCTTAAGGTTTCTGCTAAAGCGTTAAAGAGTATTAATAAGAAAGGCATTTCCGCTGTTTTAAAAGAGGCTAAAGCACAAGGATTGGTAAAATAATCCTGAAAAAATAGATTACGATGGCAAAGAAAGGAAACAGAGTTCAAGTTATATTGGAGTGCACCGAGCATAAAAAGTCCGGAGAACCAGGAACTTCTAGGTATATCACCACAAAGAATAAAAAGAACACTCCGGAAAGGATGGAGATAAAGAAATTTAATCCTATCCTGAAGAGAATGACAGTTCATAAAGAAATCAAGTAACAAGGTATCTTCACTGAAATTAGGTATCAGTAATTCATAGGTCATGGCAAAGAAGACGGTAGCAAGTTTACAATCAAGTTCAAAAAGATTAACCAAGGCAATTAAAATGGTAAAGTCACCAAAGAGTGGTGCTTACACATTTCATGAGTCTGTGATGGCACCAGAGGCTGTAAACGAATGGTTATCAAAATAAGAAAGATATAATTGATTAAATCAATTTTTAAAGCTCCTTTTTGAAAGAAAGGAGCTTTTTTATTTTCATATCTTTGATGAAAGTTTTTCAGGTATTATGAGTTTATTCAAGAAGATATTTTCCTCACAGAAAAAAGAGTCCTTGGACAGGGGACTTGAGAAGACTAAAACTACTTTTTTTTCCAAGCTGAGTAAGGCTGTTGCCGGTAAGTCTAAGGTCGATGATGACGTACTGGATAATCTGGAAGAAGTTTTGGTTTCTTCTGATGTTGGCGTTGATACAACCTTAAAGATTATTGAACGCATTGAGGCTCGGGTTTTACGAGATAAATATATGGGTACCGATGAGCTCAACAAGATTTTACGTGAAGAAATCGCGGGATTACTTTCAGAGACCCATGTGGGTGAAGAAACAGAATATAGTATTCCAATAGATAAAAAGCCCTATGTGATTATGGTTGTCGGGGTAAATGGAGTTGGCAAAACCACCACAATAGGTAAATTGGCCTATCAATTCAAAAGACAAGGGTTTAAAGTAGTATTGGGTGCAGCAGATACCTTTAGGGCTGCAGCGATAGATCAATTACAGGTTTGGGCAGATAGGGTAGATGTACCGATTGTAAAACAAAAAATGGGTAGTGAC
>DOCA01000081.1 GCA_003503995.1 Holosporales bacterium | reverse complement strand
CACAACTTTCGGTCATAGCTCAAGGCTGATTTAGGAAGGTTGAGAGATTTTGAGAGAAGCTTAACCAAAGCCTTATTGGCTTGGCCTTTTTCAGGAACCACCGTCACCATAGCTTTTAAAACAATATCCCCCAGCAAATCTTCTTCAAGGCTCACCAGTTTATTCTGGGAGGCTGATGGTGTTAACCTTACCAACAAACGCACTTTATTGTTATGCTCAAGTAATCTCATGGGGTTCCCTAAAAGACTAATAATGGCTATAACAATAACGTTATCCTAAAAAAGATACAAGATGAGCGCACAATGAAGGGTAAAACTTTGATGGCTAAAAACCTCTATCGCCCCCATCATTTCTTTTGCACCTTAGGCTTTCAAGGTAAGGGCTACTCCAAGGACTTTATCAAAAACTTTAGCACCATAAAACAAGACCTGACAGACGACTCAATCTTAAAGGTAACCTTAGAAACAGACGACATCTGCGCGCCCTGCCCCCATCGCCGAGGCTCTTTATGTGACAAGCAATCAAAGATCGAGATCCTCGATCAAGCCCATGCCAAAGCTCTAGGACTATCCGAAGGAGATGAAATCACCTGGAAAGAAGCCCAGTCTCGTTTAGCATCTCTTTCCCTTGTAGACCACCACCATATTTGCCAAGGCTGTAATTGGCTTGACCATGGCCTATGCGCGAAGGCTCTACAAGACTTGAAAAACTCCCTCCTATAAAGGCCTCTAAAACTTCAAATTATTCATACAATTAACCCTTTCTTTACCTTGAGCTGAAATAATATAATTAAGGAATAATAAATGTAGGGGGTATTATTTATGGATCATTTAAAATTACAATTACATGGTTACCACCTAACGACGGCCGAAATTCTGTACCACTTACCAGATCACCCAAAACTTCTTCAAAGCTATATCTGGCAAGAATACGACCAAATTCCCAGCTTCCCCATCTTGCGTAAGTTCTTGAAATTTTGGGAAGAAAATCTCGATGGTAATTTGCACTCTGTAACACTCGCCAGTGTTGATACCATCACTCCAACAGAATATGACAACATTGACGAATTATTAAGGGTGCATTAAATAACCCAATTTGTTGAAAAATTTTTTAACTTATAAAACGTCAAACTATTTTCCTCTAAAGGAACCCTCTTGAATTTATTGCTTTCAGCTTTTGGAAATGCCCTATAAACTTTATAAGACAGAAGGCAAAAAAAAGCAGGACAATATGACATTTTTTTATAGGCTGATTACTTGCTCCCTCCTCGCTTTATGCCCAACGCTTGGGTTTGCAAAACGGCCAACTGCCTACGCACCTCCTGTCATTATTGAAACAGTTACATCTCAGACTATTCACACACCCATTGAAGCTCTTGGGACGACAAAGGCCCTTAATACAATTATCCTCACACCCAACACAACAGAAAAAGTATCAGAGATTCTTTTTAAAGAAGGCACCCTCGTCCACAAAGGCGAGATTCTTTTACGCCTAAATCAACAAGAAGAGCAAGCAACGTTAGACTCTGCATTAGCCTTATTTTCCGAGGCAAAAGAAGCCTTAAACCGAGCAGAAGGTTTGAGGAAATCTAACAACATCTCCAATGCCGATTTCAAAAAACGCAAGACTGATTTATTAGAAGCTGAGGCACGTATCAATATTCTAAAATCGCATATAAAAGATTTAACATTAGTTGCGCCCTTTGATGGCATTATTGGCCTCAGCGATATTAGCCTTGGGGCTCTTCTCCAACCAGGCGATCGTATCGCAAGTCTTTCTGACATTTCCTCTCTTAAGGTTGATTTTGATGTTCCTGATTTGTATTTGAAAGACCTAAAAGAAGGTCAAAACATTAGTGCCTTTGTTGAGGCTTACCCTCAAAAAAGCCTAAAGGGTAAAATCAAAACCATAGATACAGTCGTTAACCCAAACACCAGAACCGTTATCGTAAGAGCTCTTATTGATAATCAAGATCATCTTTTAAAACCAGGCATGATTGTGAATATTATTATAGAGTCTTCCCCAAGAGAAGCACTCCTCATCCCCGAAAAAGCGATTCTCCAAGAAGGTAAAAAAAGCTTTGTTTTTCTTTTTGACCCCAAAACCCAGATTGTCAAACGCACCCTGATTACCCTCGGGAGCCGTATAAAAGATAGAGTCGAAGTCTTAGAAGGTTTAAAAGACGCGCAACACATCGTTGTTGAAGGGCAAATAAAAATCCGTGATGGTATAAAAGTTTCTCCTCAAAAAAAACTCGAATCCTCTGAGAGGCCAAGAAAAAGAAATATTGTAAAGAATGAGAGCTCTTCATGACCCTCTCAGATATTTGCGTCAAGCGGCCTGTTCTTGCTTCTGTCCTCTCTTTGCTTCTCATTGCTTTTGGCATTGTCTCCTTCCAGAAAATTTCTCTGCGCGAATATCCAGACATTGACCCTCCCATTGTCTCTATAAATACGGATTATAAAGGCGCTTCTGCTGCCATTATTGAAACACGCGTCACCCAATTCATTGAGGACCGTATTTCAGGCGTTGAGGGAATTAAGTTCATCGAATCTGCCTCATCCGATGGGCGCTCTCGCATCACTGTTGAGTTTGATATTAACCGCGATATTGATGGGGCCACCAATGATATCAGGGATCGTGTTGCCAGCGTTCTTGATGATTTACCCAAAGAAGCGGATTCTCCCGACATCCAAAAAGCAGATGCGAGTGACGATGTTATTCTATGGCTGAACCTCGTGAGTGACCGCGTTTCTACCATTGAGTTAACAGACTATGCGCGTCGCTACTTAGAAGATCGCTTTTCTGTTCTACCAGGAGTGGCCCGCGTGCGTATTGGCGGTGGCCTTGAATATTCCATGCGTATTTGGGCAGATCGCCAGAAATTGGCCGCCCGTGGCTTAACTATTGCAGATATTGAATCAGCCCTCCGTCGTGAAAATGTTGAGCTACCTGCTGGCAGTATTGAGTCAACAGACATTCAATTCACCGCCCGCATTAAACGCCTTTATACCTCTCCCGAGGATTTTCAGAACCTCGTCATTGCCCGCAAAAACAATTACCTTATACGTTTGAAAGATGTTGCTCGTGTTGAAAAAGCTGCCGTTGAAAACAGAACTTTTTTCCGAGGAAACGGCCAACCTATGATTGGCGTTGGTGTTGTTAAACAATCCAAAGCCAATACCATTGAAGTTGCAAAAGCAACCCTTGACCTTAGAGAAAGATTGCAAAATGAACTGCCCGAAGGAATGCGTCTCCTCAGCTCCTATGACACGTCTGTCTTTGTGGATGGCGCCATTAAAGAGGTTTATAAGACTCTCTTTTTCTCCCTCCTGCTTGTCACCCTTGTTATCTTTATTTTCCTGAGAAACGTGTCTGCCATGCTTATTCCAGCGCTCACTGTTCCTATCTCATTGATTGCGACCTTTATTGTTTTATACCCAGCAGGTTTCTCGTTAAATATCCTAACTCTACTAGGGCTTGTTTTAGCCATTGGTTTGGTTGTGGATGACGCCATTGTTGTGCTTGAAAATATTTCAAGGCGCATCAAGGAAGGGGAAACCCCTCTCGTTGCGGCTTACTACGGCACACGCCAAGTTCACTTTGCGGTTATCTCAACCACCATTGTTCTTGTTGCTGTTTTTATCCCTATTGTTTTTTTAAGAGGTGATCTTGGACGACTTTTTACAGAATTTTCCATTACCCTTGCAGCAGCTGTTTCTTTTTCAACATTTATCGCGCTCTCTTTGTGCCCAATGATGGCCTCCAAACTGCTAAAATCTCCTACTAGGAAAAAGAACTCAACCCCCTCTCCTCCTTCTTTTTTTAAGAAAGTGAGTCATACTTATGAGAAATATCTTAACAAAGCATTGGCCCATAAAAGTGTCCTCGGCCTTATAAGTTTATGCATCCTTGGGGGTTCTGTTTTTCTCCTCTCTGCTATTCCCAAAGAGTATACGCCCAAAGAAGATAGAGGCGCTTTTTTCCTCTTTGTTTCAGCCCAAGAAGGCGCAAGCTATGCTTACACAGCAGGCTATATGACAGAGATTGAGAAAAGACTCATGCCCTATGTAACAAAAGGAGAAATGGATCGCCTTCTTGTGAGAGCACCCGCAGGGTTTGGATCAACATCAACCTTTAATGACGGCATTGTTATTGCTGTTCTAAATCCCTGGGGAGAGCGCCGCAATGCCTTCCCCATTATGGGAGAGATCGCTCGAAATCTTTCTAATCTTCCTGGTGTGCGTGCCTTTCCAGTGATGCGACAAGGATTCGGCGGACGCATCCAAAAACCTGTGCAGTTCGTGATTGGAGGCGGCACTTACAAAGAGCTTGCCTCCTATCGTGATATTCTTTTCTCACAGCTCCAAAAAGCAAACCCTGGGTTAACTGACCTTGATTCCGATTACAAAGAAACTCAGCCCCAAGTCCTGGTCACAGTGAACAGAGATCGAGCGGCTGATTTAGGCGTAAGCGTTCAAAGCATAAGCAGCACCTTAGAAACCCTCTTAGGATCACGACGCGTTACGACCTATAATGAGGACGGAGAGGATTATGATGTTATTCTTGAAGCAGAAAAAGACCTCAAATCAAACCTACGGGATATCAATAACATTTATGTAAAATCAATCACGACCCAAGAGTTGATCCCTCTCTCTAATCTCGTCATCCTAGAAGAATTTGCCGACAGCAAAACGTTAAATCGCTATAACCGTGTTCGGGCCATTACTCTCGAAGCAAGCCTTGGCGATGGCTTAACCCTTGGCGCGGCCCTTGAGTATTTAAGAACTCTCGCGAAAGAACACCTACCAGAATCCGTTGTCATTGATTACAAAGGAGAGTCTTTGGATTTTCAATCTGCCCAATCCTCTATTCTCTTTATTTTCCTACTGGGATTCATTGTGGTTTTCTTGGTTTTAGCCGCACAATTCGAAAGCTACATTCATCCTTTTGTGATTATTCTAACAGTTCCCCTTTCTCTTACAGGAGCCCTTTTAGGGATTTGGCTCACCAATGGTACCTTGAACATATACACCCAAGTCAGTCTTATTATTTTGATGGGATTATCTGCCAAGAACGGAATTTTAATTGTCGAGTTCGCTAATCAACTTAGAAACGATGGCATAGAATTTTCAAAAGCTCTACGACAAGCTTGTTTAACAAGATTGCGCCCCATTATTATGACAGGCATTACAACGGTCGCAGGTTCCCTCCCCTTGATTCTTGCTTTCGGGCCAGGTGCGGAAACAAGACGCGCTATTGGTATCGTGATCTTTTCTGGTGTTTCAGCCAGCCTTCTCTTCACTCTCTTCATCATCCCCGTTGCCTATGATCTCCTTGCCCGAAAGACAGGTTCGTCTGATGATATCAGACGTCAATTAGAGGCTGAAAAAAAGAAGACGACAAAGAAAGTCAAAAAGCACTCAAAGGAAACGCAATAATGAGACAAAAAGAGATCAAAAACCTCTAGTTTTGCTTCACCTGTGCGCGTTCTGAAGAAAGGATTGTGAAATCAGCTACCGACTTACAATAGGTTTCCTTCAATAGGAAAATAGCAATAATAATTGAGATGCTCACCACAGCCGCAAGACCAGCGAAGGCTATTTGATAATCGGATAATTGTGGT
>DOCA01000206.1 GCA_003503995.1 Holosporales bacterium | reverse complement strand
AACTTATTCTGTCCCACATCCGTTTGTTTCCTGTTTTTATCGATTAAATCACCGATGCAAACTGAAAATGTTTTAAAACTAACTCACTGCCTTTATTAAAGATCTTGCACTCGGCGAAACACAACTTGCTCCCTACTTTTTTAATCTCCCCGAAGCCCCTTAGATTGCCCTCGCGCACTCCTTTTAAATAACTTATGCTCATCTCCACAGTGACTATTTGCTTACTGTCGACGGAATATAAAGCGCTGCCCATGCAAAAGTCCAAGTCTCTGCTTGAGCTCATCTCTAACCGGAAGGATAACCTTGCTCTTCCCATTTTCACATGGAACGATTTTGTAGTCAAGAAATTTGTCAAACCCACCTAAGGGATGCATAAGAATTCTGAGTGATGTTCAAATATAAATTTAATCTAAATTTATCCCATATATCTTTTCTGGGAGTTCCTTCATTGCAAAATTTATATTTTTTTCGCTAGTTACAGAATTTTCGATTAATCTTTTTACAGTTTTGGGAAGAGTTTTTGGACCTATGACTGCACCAGGCCTCTTCGGATCGTCAATGTAATCACTCTCGAGCAAAAAGCTGTCCATTTTTTCAAAAGCGTTCTTTGCGTTTTCAAACGTTGCGATTACGCTCGGAGTCAGTCCGAATGTGCTTTTAACTATCGGCGAGAAGTGCTTTATCACCCTGCCTTTTTTGATTCCTACTTTTCCGGCAATTTGTGAGATCTCTTCATAAGTTTTGTCAGAGCTTTCACTGTGTATTATTACTGCACAACCAACATCCTTTGCTCTCATCATTGCGTACTCCATCACCTCATTAGATGCATCCCAAACCTCTGGGGACGTCTCATAGTGGGGCCTTCCAACTTCCCCGATCGCGTTTGCTTTTCCATCTCCAACGCACCTTGCAGCCAACTCAATTCCTTCCACCATGATCTTCTTCGCCTTGTCTAAACTTTTGAAATCGCTGATTCGTGAGGGATGCACCCCCAAGGCGGTAAAAATTTTCACACCTGTTTTTTCTTTTGCATCCCTCACAAGCGAAAGGAGGATCTCGTATTCTCTCATGAAATCTTCCCCTCTCTTGATCTCGATGTAGGGCTTACTCACGACCATCATTGCTGTTCCTCCGCTTTTCTCAAACTCTTTCACGGCCTCCACACCTTTCCCATTGGAATCCATATGAAAGTGATTATCGTATACAATCATGAAAACAAAAATGAAAAGCGAGTTAAAAATCTTTTCAAAAAGTCCAAACATCTCATGCGGTTTGTTTATCGATTTATCAAACAACTTGGGATTGTGTCCAAAATTAGGCGTGTGAAAAAGAATATAAAGCGGCTTTAGTATTTTATAAAGTTTGGAAAAAGGAAAAGAATGGAAAAAAACTTGGCGATACTTGAGAGGTATAAAAAGAGGAAGATATCGGCAGAGGAAGCAATCAGACTGCTTTATGATCAGCAAATACTTGAAATAGAAGATTTTGCGCACATTGATCTCGATAGAAAGCAGCGCTGTGGGATTCCTGAGGTGATCTTAGCGGAAAACAAGGATGACGAACAGATCGTAAAGATAACAAGAGAGTTGGTTGAAGAGAAGGGGTACGCGATCCTGACTAGAGTGAGCGAGGGGCAACATAAAAAAATAAAAAAATTAAATTATCCAACCCGGTGGGAGAAGCAGGCAAGAGTGCTGGTTGTGACGAAGGAAGAGCATGAGCCTTGCAAAACCGGAGGGAAAGTCGGAATAATAACGGCAGGAACCGCGGACATCCCTGTCGCTGAAGAAGCGAGGGTGGTGGCGGAAGAACAGGGATGCGAAGTCCTTACTGGTTATGACGTGGGAGTGGCTGGAATCCATAGGTTGGTTCATGTGATTGAGGAGTTTTTAAAGAACAAAATCGATGTTTATATTGTTGTGGCGGGAAGAGAGGGTGCCCTGCCCACTCTGGTTGCGGGATTGGTCGAGGGCCCTGTCCTGGGTTTGCCGACCTCTGGCGGCTACGGAGTGGGCGGCGAAGGCAGAGCTGCCATCTGCTCGATGCTTCAGTCGTGCTCTCCACTGGCCGTCGTCAACATCGATGGAGGTTTTGTTGCGGGAGTTGTAGCGAGCAAGATAGCGAACAAGATTGCAGAAGCTAGGAATTCAAAGTGATTGAAAAAACCAGGTCATCGTGATTCTCAATGAAATTTTAAATAAAATAATAAAAAAGAGAAAGTTTCTGATCTAAACAGCGGAGACAGAAATGGGCTCTAATGGACGCTTTCTTTGATTTTGAGAGAGTTCTCTTTCTTGCCTTCTCTCTTTAACTTCTTGTAGGTTTCTTTCAGTCCCGCTTCCTTCTCCAACATTTGATTTATTTTTTCCGCTTCAGACCTCACCTCATCCAAAGAGAGAGTGAACTTGAAAAAGCCCAGATAGGTCTCCGACGTTCTTCTCTCCCTTTTGATTGTCCTAATTTGCTCTTTGAGTTCTTCTTCGATTTCTCTGGATGGTGCAGCTGAGTGCTGCTTAGATTGCTGTCCTAATTTCAGGCCAAATTGGGGGGGTATTTTTATGCTTATCATTTCAATCCTTTATCCTTGAGAAGAACTAGTATTTATAAATTTCGGTTTTAACCTTCCTCTGGCGGGTACTACACCGATGATTGACATTTTATCACAGGTTTTACGAGAATGCAACCAGGACCAACGACACCCAAACAGTAGTTACATTCTATCTCAAATTAGATTCATCACAGTTACACTAAAAAGAAAAATATATATCATAAAGGTAACATTAGTATTAGGAACCATGACAAAAGTCGAAGAGCTGTTGAGAGACATGCAGAAAGAAAAATATGGTGGAGTAAAAGATAAACTGAGAAGTTTCTTGGTAGGAAAAAAGGATGAAGTTTACAATAGATCTGAGCTCAGAGAATTATTTCCGGACTCTGCTTCCCACACCATTGACGTCTACCTGCAAGAGCTGATAAAGGAAAAAGAGATAGACAAGATAAAGTTCGGAAGAATAGCCTTTTATGGAAATAAGAGGGCGATAGAGCAGCTAAAAAAGGCATCAACTAGCAAGAAGATCGGCTTAGCGAATTTCTCAAAAAAAAGTGTGAAAAGACAGTAGGGATATAAGAGTAAAAAAGGGGAGATAGAGAAGAAATTTAATTTGAGAATCGACCGACGGGCGGCTCCTGAGACTGACTGAAATCTGGCAGTTGGGATCCTCTTTTATGGCTCTCTCTTTTTTAGCTGTTTGTAAGCATGCATGAGTCGAGATTCCTTAACTTTTTCTTTTTCTAGCTCTTTGCATTTGTCTTCCAGTTCTTCAAAAGGGATAGTAAGATTGAAGAATGCCAGATACTGCTCCTTTCCCCTTCTCTCTTTCTTGACCGAATTGATGTTTTCCTTCAATTCGTCTTTAAGTTCCTTCTTTTGGCATTCTAATTCTTTTAGTTCTTTTACAGCTACGACTTCTCTTTGATGCAGCTCACTTATCTTGCCTAACAGCTGACTATTTTCCATTTTCATATTTTTGCTTTATTCACCTCTTTCTGTTGTGAATCTTCAAGATGTATGCAGAAGTTATATTTAAGGCTTTTGTTATTCG
>DOCA01000070.1 GCA_003503995.1 Holosporales bacterium | reverse complement strand
CATTCGATATACGCGCTCTGGAGCCTTTACTGTCAGCTCTGATAGTCTTTTAGTGGACTTACAAGGAAACCCTGTTTTAAGTGCCGATGGTGGGGAAATTAATATTCTTCCCGAATCAGAAAATGTTTCCATTGCAAAAGACGGAACAATCTCAGATCAAAATGGCATTTTAGCGCAGTTAGGTATCTTTGATTTTACCAACGAGCATGACATGAAAAAAATGGGCAATACCCAACTTCAAACGGATCAAGCCGCTATTCCCCTTACTCTTGAAGCGAACGTTGTTCAAGGAGCCCTAGAACAAGCAAACACCAACCCTATTAAGAATATGAGCGAAATGATGGAAGTCTCACGCCTCTATAGCTTGAACCAACGATATATCGAAGAAACTTTGAAACTAGAATCAAAAAAAGCAGAGTTGTTGGTTTCAACACCACCAGCTGCTTAAGATAAAAAAAAATAGGAGACTGAAAATGAGTTTATCAATGGCAAATGGCGCTTCAGGCGCAACATTCTTCCAAGAAGCCCTCGATGTTGTAACCCATAATATTGCGAGCATGGAGCGGGCTGGGTTCCGCGAAGAATTTCTCCTTGGTGCCTCTAACGATTATGTGCAAGAAAAAGGCGCAGGAAGCCTCTCAAGCACCAACGGAAATATCGTACCAGCAGGTATTCAAAAAGGACAAGGTGTGCGCGCTGTGGCCGTTGTCTCAAAATTGGCTCAAGGGCGTTTAAATAGAACAGATAACCCCTACCACATTGCCATTCAAGGCAAAGGCTTTTTTCAAATTGAAATGCCAGATGGCACCCTTGCTTATACAAGAGACGGTACCTTCTCTATAAATGCAGAACGGAACCTTGTAACTCAAATGGGTTATACGGTTGCACCTGCCATTACCGTACCTGAAAATGCGGAATATGTGACCATTAACCGCAGCGGTAAAGTACAAGCCAAAATTGCTGGGCAAAACGCCATGCAGGATGTCGGTGATATGGAAATCGTAACCTTTGCAAATGAAGAAGGATTACGGAAAATTGAAGATAACCTTTTGCTTGAAACCGATGCATCTGGTGTTCCAACGACAGGAACGCCTGCACAAGACTCAAGGGGACATTTATTGCAAGGCCACTATGAAGCCTCCAACGTTGATATGGTTTCGCAGGTCACAAAGCTTATTAAAATTCAACGGGCTTATGAAATGAACATTAAGTCCATTAAAACCGAAAACGAACTATTGAGTGGTTTGAATAACATTTAATCTTAATAGAAAACCTAGAGAAGCCTTTTTACAAAGGTTTCTCTAAAAAAGGAGTGCTTTTTTTGATAACCCTAAAGAACATGATCTTTTTTCTCTTTGTGTTAACGGTTTTTTCTCACCCGTTGGGTGCGCTCACTCTAAAAGAAATTGTTAGCACCCAAAAAGAAAGAGCAGCAAAAAAAGCTGAGCCTTCCCCTCACCAAAAAGAAACACCTTTTGTTGCGCCAACGAGTAGCGTTCCAAAGGGGGAAAAAAGCTCACCTTTTTCTTCTTTTACACAGAAAGATGTTGAGATAAAAGTCCAAGATGAAATTCAAAAATCATATGGAGACAATATCGCTGTAAAATTTGTTTCTTGGCATTTACCTAGACAAAAATTTAAAGATGTTTCCCAATTTATTGTGGAAGCTATTGAAGTTAACGAGCAACGCACAAAAATAGCAGCCTTAGTACACTTTCAAATCAAAGGCGTTCTAAAAACCCTTAAAATAAGAGGGCGCTTAGAACATATGATTGATGTGCCAACCTTAAATCGTCCCGTGCACTATGGGGAAACCATCACCAAAAATGATCTTTCTTGGACAAAGGTTCCTGGTTATAAATCAAACCGCTTCCTTATTACAACCCCAGAAGATTTAATCGGGCATCAGCCCCGTAGCGGCTTTCTTAAAATTAATGTCCCCCTTTATCAACGAGATGTTGAAAGAGTGAAAGATATCGAAAAGGGCTCGATGGTGACAGTCCTTTATAAAACCGATAAACTAGAGTTGGTAACGAAAGCTCGTGCCCTAGAACACGGTTACAAGGGAGATACTATTCGTATCCTAAACCAAGACACAAATAAAATATTACAAGGGGCTGTTATCGATGTTAATACGATCTCATTAACCCCTTACTATAAACAGGACAATCAATAGGGAATTTTTACCATGAAACACAACAAAAGATCTTTTTACGGTTTATTCCCCCTTTTAAGCACGCTTCTTTTATCTCTTGCGCTAACGGGGTGCTATACCTTGGATCGCTTAGAAAATGTGGGAGATCGCCCCCCTATTACCCCTATTAAAGACCCAACAAAATTGCCTAACTATCATTCTGTTACAATGCCCATGCCTGAACCCCAAGACCATGTAAAACGTGTTAATTCCCTTTGGCAAGCAGGCGCCCAAGGCTTTTTTAAGGATCAGCGCGCAAAACGTGTCGGAGACATTCTAACGGTAGATGTGAATATTGCCGGAGACTCCGCAGAGTTCACCAGCGAATCAGATAGAAGTAGAGAGACAACAGAGAAATTTACCGTTGATAATTTTATGGGTGTTGAAAAAAGCTTTGCTGAAGTTCTTCCCGAAGCCGTTGTTCCAGAAAAGCTTTTGGGGCTTTCTAATAAACCAACCTATAAAGGCAAAGGAAAAACAAAGCGCTCGGAGAAAATGACTTTCAAGATGGCTGCAACAATTGTGCAAATTTTACCCAATGGAAACTATGTTATCTCAGGACGCCAAGAAACTCGCGTTAATTTTGAAAACAGAGAGATCTCTCTTATGGGAATTGTACGCCCTGCAGACATCACATCGGCAAATACGGTCAGCTATGATAAAATTGCCGAGGCTAGAATTACCTATGGTGGTCGCGGTAATATTATGGATTATCAACAACCAGCCTATGGGGCTCAGATCATGACTCAAATCAGCCCTTATTAATATATAAGGGACTCAAGATAAGAAAAAGCTGCTGAAGTTATATTCGGCAGCTTTTTTGGAATGACTATATTTATAATTCTTGCGAGAAAATTTTAAAAACTTGAATGAATGACAAAGGGGTTATCCTCTTTTGTATCTTCCTCATCAAGAAGGAAAATATCTAATTCTTCTTCTTCATGAAAAACAAAGGGGTTTTTTTCTTCATCTTTTTCTTGACTAGAAGGTTGGCTTGAATCAGAAGAGCTACTTAAATGATCTACTAAACCAACCAAACCACCTGTATCCCAAAGGGCATCATGGAAATCCCAACGAACTTCAGGCACACCATGTTCTTCACAGATCTTAGGCAAACTATGGCCATGTTTTTTAACAGCTCGCCTTGGGCTGGTATCTAGGCGGCCAAGAACAGAACTTAGTTTAAAGGACGGGCGAGAAGAAGTTTTTTTCTTCTTTTTACGTTTTGGTGAACGAAAGTTAGAACCATCGAAGCCACGGGTCTGACTATTTGGGGAAACATTCTCTTGGTTCTCCGAATCATACCGTGAACGCTTAAGTTTGGAACGTTTTTCTGCTCTCTTATCACGAGCTTCCTCTTGAGATGAGCTCTGAACTTTTTTTGCGTACCTTTGTTCCCGCTCCCATGCTTTTTTTATTTTTAGAGCTTCTTTCTCACGACGTTGTTTTTGACGTTCAGCATAGGAAACAGATTTAAATGTTTTCTGTTTAAGGGGGGAAAAAATATCAAGATCTAGCTTTAAACTACGCGTGTAATCTCTTCTTACCATGCCAAGAGTACACTTAATATAGACAGTCCAAGGATCAACAGCATCAAGACGTTCGATCTCTTGATCTAGCATTCTAATATCAAATTGCGCGTTATGAGCCACAAGTATCGGTTTTTCTCCACAAAAATCACGAAAGCTGTCAAAAATATCAGAAAATTTTGGCTGCGTTTTAAGGAAACCATCTTTTAGATGGAGCTATGACCGAAAGTTG
>DOCA01000218.1 GCA_003503995.1 Holosporales bacterium | reverse complement strand
CACCACTATTCCGGACTCTATCATCAGGCTTACTAGGGGATTTACTCTTTTTTGAATAACAAATAACATCTCCTGGTTGCGCGTCTTCAAAAGAATCAACGGAAGACCAATAATCACTTTGAAGCTTTTTGCTTGATAAGGCTTCTTGGAATGCCACATAGTGTAGAGGGCAGGGACGCTCACTTCCGTCCCAATTAGCGCCTATGGGGTTCTTATCGGTTTTCATAAACTGACTGATTTCATTTAGAGGACTCGGAGCCAAATTATAAAGAAGATAGTTAATCAGACCATAGCAATTAAACAAGTAGACACTATGTATAATAATGTTTTTGTGACTATAAGCGAATAAAATTTCTTTCTTTTCTATTTGAGTTAAAAGGCCATGAGCACTTAAAAGCAGTTTTGAAGCACGGGGAGGAGGCGGGTCGACGTCACTATCATCCTCACAAAGAGGCTTGCTGGCCTTGAGAAATGCGGAAAGAGCAAAAAATAAAATAAAGAAATTGTATAAAGAGGGACGAATTTTTTTTGAAATAAATTTAAAAGTGAAGTTCTGAAATACCTTGTTCTGTTAATATTAAGGAGTTTAATACTCTCAAAGAGAGAGGGGAGGAGCCTATCAGATTAAATTGATAGATTCTCCAAGTCTTTAAACATGCATGATGTCGGCTTCTTTTTTGGCCAGCATCTCATCTGTTTTATTAACGAAGTCGTCGGTGAGGTCTTGGACTTCTTTATTGTGGCGATGATGCTCATCCTCAGAAATTTCCTTTTCTTTTTCAAGAAGTTTTAACTCATCCATAGCGTCACGGCGCACGTTTCGGATGGCTATACGTGTGTTTTCAGTGAATTTTGCAGCAACTTTTGTCAGTTCTTTACGACGTTCTTCTGTCAAATCAGGAATTGGAATTCGCACTAACTGCCCGTCTGTGGTCGGATTAAGGCCAAGACCAGCTTCACGGATAGACTTTTCAACAGCTTTCACCATTTCTTTATCCCAAACTTGGACAGTAAGCAAACGCGCGTCGGGCGCATTCACAGTACCAACTTGCGACATAGGCATTCTAGAGCCATAAGCTTCTACTGTAATAGGGTCAATGAGATTCGTTGAGGCCCTACCTGTTCTAAGTCCCACAAACTCTTTATGAAGTGCATCAATAGAGTTTTGCATACTTGTTTTATATGTAGGTAAATTAAAACTCATTGGAATTCCCTTTCGGTTAACAATTTCATTATATCTTTATTATACAGCGTCGCAGGTGTCAACTAGGGTGCATTCATTTTCTCCTTCAATGCAGCGGTAAAAATTACCTTGTTCGCGAATAGAGAAAACCATTAGAGGCAAATTGTTATCTCTTGCAAGAGCAATGGCAGCCATATCCATAACATTCAATTTATCACGCATCACATGTTCATAGGTCAAGTGCTCATAACGTGTTGCATCAGGGTCTTTGAAAGGATCTGCTGTATAAATTCCATCTACCTTTGTTCCTTTAAGAAGAACATCACAATCCATTTCAGAGGCACGCAAAACGGCTGTTGTATCTGTTGTAAAATAGGGGCTTCCCGTACCAGCTGCAAAAATCACGACGCGACTTTTTTTAAGGTGACGCAAGGCGCGGCGGCGTATGTAGGACTCACAAACCGTTTCCATGGGAATCGCCGATTGAACTCGAGCTGCAACATCAATGCGTTCAAGAGCATTTTGAAGAGCAAGAGCATTAATAACCGTTGCCAACATTCCCATATAATCCGAGCTTGTTCGGTCCATCCCTTGACTGGCGCCCATAACACCACGAAAAATATTACCACCTCCAATCACAATGCACATCTCAACGCCTCTATCATGCACTTGCTTAATTTCATCAGCGACCCGGGAGACGATGGTTGGGTCTAAGCCAAAGCTCTTATCTCCCATAAGAGCCTCTCCAGAGAGCTTGAGACAAATACGTTTAAATGGATAAGTCAGTTTGTCGTTGTTTTTAAAGTGAGTTTTAAGGGACATATGGAAAAAGGCCTATCTCTGTTGTCTTTATTTTATAACGCATTTTAGACAATTTTGATAGGGAAGAAGGTAGAAAAGTGGAAAAATATTAGGAAATAATACCAGGTATGGTTTTGCCTCTAAAAATCATATTAATAAGAGGGAGATAGAAAACAATAAGTTGCAACAATACACCAAAAAGCTTTAGCACTTTCTTTTCAAGTTTTTCGTCACTCTTAGATTCAAGCTCTTCTATGCCACAGTCGTATGTCATAAGAGTGCCTTTGAATACCGTTCGGTTTTTAAGATATCTTTTTCGTAATTTCTTTAACATATTTCTTTCTCTATCAGTATTTTTTTCAGAACCCTATTTTTCTTTTAATAAGAGCTTCTTATGTCTCTTTTTGTCTAATTACCTCATTCTAAATTACTATTTAATGATTTCAAAACACCTAATATAAAGTTAATAAATGGTAAACATCACTATTTATTTTGGAGATACTGTTTATTTTATTTTTTATATAAAATTTTAGAAATTTGTTAAGGAAATTTTTTTAAAAGCCTTTTAATTCATAAAAATCATTTTTTGGAAAAAAACTATATATAACAGAGAGTTGTGTTTTTATTGACTAACTGTCCTGTTTTAAAGGGATTGAGAGATTTGAGGGGTAAGCAAAAAAGGCAAAAATCATCAAAATATGAAAAAATCCTTTACAAAGTATTAACGCAGATTCTATGATTAAGGGTAAGCCTATGTTTTTGGCCGTTGTCTTTTTTCAATGAAAAGGTTAACAGACAGAAAGTGTAACCATAAGAGGTAGTTGTATGATAAATACCAAAAAGAGTCTATCAAAAATGGAAGGGATCCTCCAAATGGACGCAACCGAAAAGTTCAAAAAAGGTTTCCTAATTTGGTCGAGTGTGGCCCTCTTTTATTTCTTTCAATTTACTCTTAGAGTTTCCCCAAACGCTTGTACCGATGCTTTAATGACCACTTATAATTTTGATGCTGCCACCTTGGGTAGCATTATGTCTTTTTATTATATTGGTTATGTTATTATGCAGGTTCCAGCTGGTGTAATTCTTGATCGTATTGGCGTACGTTTACCTGTTGTTGCTAGTGTTCTTATGTGCTCCACTGGCGTTCTTTTGTTTGCCATAGCTTCTAACTCCATTGTCTTAAGTATCGCTCGCCTTTTAATGGGAGTCGGTTCAGCATTTGCTTTTTTGAGCAATGTGAAGGTGGCTTCTTTATGGTTTGACCCAAAGAAAATGCCTTTATTTATTGGTTTAACCTTAGCCGCAGGTACTTTGGGTGCCAAAGTTGCAGGCTTCCCCTTGGTTTATCTTTTAGATGCTCTTGGCTGGCAATCAGCCCTTGAGCTTCTCGCTGCTTCTGGTGGCGCGCTTGCTCTGTTATCTTGGTTCATTGTAAAAGACGTTCAGGTTTCTGATTTGCAAGAACGAAAAGAATCCTTGAAAGAAGAGATTCAACACATTATTGCTTCATTTTCCGCCATTTTAAAAGAACCTCTCTCTTGGGTCATTGGTATGTATGGTCTTGCTATGTACCTACCTTTAAGTGGCTTCTCTGATCTTTGGGGAGCGGCTTATATTGAGGACATGTATGGTGTGAGCCGAGCTGTTGCGGCAGACATGTCTTGGTTAATTTATCTTGGTATTGGTATTAGTGCTCTCTTATGGTCTTTTATTCATGCTTATTTCAAAAGCTACCGAAAGTCCTTGGCTCTTGCTAGTTTTATAGCTTCCTCAACTTTTGCCATTATGCTTTATTTCCCACTTCCTAATTTATGGGTACTTGGAGGATTGCTGTTTGTTTGTGGACTTGGTCTTGGCGGGCAATTTTTGGCATTTTCGGCTGTCTCGGAGCTTAATTGCAACTCAAGAACAGCTATGTCATCCGGTATTCATAATATGATGTGTATGTTAAGTGGCGTTATATCCCAACCTCTTATTGGTTACTTTATGGATAAAGGAGCCCACGCTACTATGGAAGAAGATGTCGTTTACTCCCCTCAATCTTATACCTATGGTCTTTCCGTCGTTGTCGTAGGTCTATTCATTGCTTTACTGGCCTCTTATCTAATGAAACCTTTAGAGAAAAAACTAAAGCAACTTCAGTGATATTATACTTGTTTTATTACCTTAACCGAGTATAATGTAATCTTGTTTGTGAAGTCTTTCTAGAGCATTGAAAGTATGAAAAAAATTGAGGCGTTTACGCTTCCTAAGAGCATTTGGGCTATTGGCTTGATGACACTTTTAATGAATGTGTCTACAGTTATTATATTTAGCCTTTCTCCCCTGTATTTAACAAAAGTCCTTGGCGTATCAGCTTTAGGCATTGGTGTTTTAGAAGGTATTGTTGAATTTATTTCTTGGACCACACGCATATTTTCTGGGGTTATCAGTGATGCGATGCGTAAAAGAAAACCTCTCCTTGTTCTTGCTGTTACTTTAACTTGTATAGCACGCCCTATTTTTGCCATGGCTTCAAGCATTACAGGAATTTTTATCTCTCGCGGGATTGATCGTATTGCCAACGGCCTTCAAGCCCCGCCAAGGGATGCTCTTATCGGAGACTCAGCACCCCGAGGAAAACTGGGAGCTGCCTATGGCATGCGCCAAAGCCTCGGGATGATAGGCTCAACTGTTGGAGCCATTGCGACGTTACTTTGGCTCCAAAGTACGGGAAATGATTTTAAACAGCTCTTTTGGTTTGCAGCTATTTCCCCTTTCATTGCTCTTGTTTTTATTCTTTTCATGGTTAAAGACAATACAAAGGTTGCCCAAAAAGAAAAGGCAAATCCCTTAAAAGAAAAGCATCATTTAACTCTTTATCATATTAAAACATTGCCCATGGATTATTGGCGTTTTCTATTTGTGGCTTTTATTTTTTGCATGGCAACTTATAGTGGCGCTTTTATGATTTTGCGTGGAGAAGAAATTGCAAAGGTTGCCACTGTCGGCCCAGCAATCATGATTGCTCAAAATACTCTTGCTATGTTAGTGGCCTATCCTCTAGGGCGTTTATTCGACCGATATGATCATCGTTATCTTTTAGCTATTGGTTTTTCCATTGTCCTTGTTGCAAACACAATTTTTGCTTTTGCGGATTCTTTCACCTTAGTTCTCGCAGGGGCAGCTTTCTGGGGAATGCAGATGGGAATCAATCAAAGCCTCTTAACAGCCACCATTTCGTCAACCTCCAGTGAGGCCAACCGTGGAACGGCTTTTGGCATTTATTACATCACAGCTGGTTCTGCGATTTTTCTCGCTAATGCAATCGTTGGTAATCTTGCAAAGTTATATGGTCTGCAAAATGCCTTTTTCTATAGTAGCGCCATGGCAATCCTTGCAATTTTATGCCTACCTATGCTAAAGAAGAGATAACTTAAAAAGCATTTTTCAAATCCTTCTTAAGTAAAAATTCAATTTAGATTGAAATAAAACAAGTTATTTAAGGAAAAACATCATGACGAAAACCGATGTTGTCATTATAGGCGCGGGGCCCGTTGGGCTTTTTACAATTTTTGAATGTGGCATGATGAAAATGAAGTGCCATGTAATTGATGCTCTTGAAGAAGTCGGAGGCCAATGCACGGCTCTTTACCCTGAGAAGCCTATTTATGATATTCCTGGTTTTCCAAGCATTGATGCTGGTGACCTTATTAAAAATCTTAAAGAACAAGCAAGCCCTTTTAAACCCACTTACCACCTTGGCGATCAGGTCAAAACAGTTCAAAAGATCGAAGTCCCTAAAGATGGTTATCGTTGGATGGTGATGACAGAAAAGGGTGTAGAGCTCCAGGCTAAAATTATTATTATTGCCGCAGGTGTTGGTGCCTTTGGTCCCAATAAACCCCCTTTAGAAAATATCGAAACTTTTGAAGAAAAATCGGTTCACTACTTTGTGCGCTGGCGCGAAACGTACCAAGATAAAAGCATTGTTATTGCTGGAGGCGGTGACTCAGCTGTTGATTGGGCAATTTCTTTAGCGACTGTTGCTAAAAAGATTTACGTCGTTCACCGCCGTTCCAAATTCCGTGCAGCACCTGATAGTGTTGATAAGCTGCATGCTCTTCATGATGCGGGGACCATTGAACTTGTAACCCCTTATCAATTAGCAAGTCTCGAAGGAAATAGCGGTCAATTAGAAACGGTTAAGGTTGTTGATATGGATGGGCAAGAACGCTCCCTTGAAGCAGACTATCTTCTCCCATTCTTTGGGTTGTCTATGAATCTCGGTCCCATTGCAACTTGGGGTCTGAATTTAGATAAAAGTCACATTTCTGTTGACCCTACAACAGCACAGACTAATGAAGAAGGAATTTTTGCGGTAGGAGACGTTGCTACCTATGATAACAAACTCAAATTAATCCTGTGTGGTTTTTCTGAAGCAGCCCAAGCTGCTCATAAAGCTCGCGAACTTGTTTACCCTGACGAGGTCTTTCATTTTGAGTACTCCACAACTTCTGGCGTTGTTGGTGATTCTAAGAAAACCGCCTAAGGCTTTGATTTAACATTCTCCTTTTAAGGTAAAACTTTACAAAAGCATAGAGACTCTCCCAAAAAAAGCCTTGCAACTTTAAAGGGAGTAGGGTAGTTATAACTCATGTCTGGGTCCCCATCGTCTAGAGGCCTAGGACACCGCCCTTTCACGGCG
>DOCA01000200.1 GCA_003503995.1 Holosporales bacterium | reverse complement strand
GGCAAAGCTACTTCCCTCTTCTTCGACAATGCGCTTAAAGGCAAGAACGCATTCTTCCTTTACATCCATGTATTCTTTCCACTGGATGGTTTTTGTAAAGAAATAACAAAAAATATCAATGGAAGAATCATTAAATTTTTCAAGATTAATGAGAGTCATTACTTTTTTAGGGTCTGTTTCAATTTTTGGATGGGCTTCAAGAAATTCTCGGATGCGTACAACAATTTTTTCTAAGGTTGCAGATGGCGTATCATAAGTAAGGCCAACAACCCAACGGACTCGCCGGTTTGTCATCTTAGCAAAGTTGATCACAGCAGCATCTGCTAGTTGAGCATTTGGAATGTGCACAAGAGCTTTGTCAAATTGACGGACAGCCGTTGTTCTAAAACCAATATGTTCAACCATTCCTTCAACGCTATCTGTTTTAATCCAATGACCTTTTTGGAAGGTTTGATCCATCAAAAGAGCAATGCAGCCAAAAAAGTTTTTAATGGTATCTTGAGCTGCAAAACCAATGGCCATTCCTAAAATACCAAGACCAGCTAAAAAGGCGGCCACATCAATGCCCCAGATTTGCATGATGGACAGAACACCTAAAATAACGACGATGATTTCAAGAAGATTCGCGATGAGCTCTCGGATCTCTTCACTGAGATTCCCTTTTTTTGCTTTTCTGGTGAGTTGAGAGAGGGGTTTAATAAAGGAAAAAATACCCCAGAAAAAGGCAAAAGTGATCGCTGTTTTTAGAAGACTTTGATAAAAGAGAGCAACCATCATGGGGAATTCTGCCACAAGGCCGGCTAGGTGAAAGGCGGCAATGACAAAGGTAAAGCTAATGGGCTTCATCAAATTGATCAGATAGGCTTCCCGCATGGAACTTTGATTGTGCTCGGTGAATTTTTTAATAACAATCATCACGCCCTTTGAGAAAAGGTTGCGGGCAAAAAAACCAACGGCCAAAATCAATATCATGATTAAGACTTTATTAAGGGTAAGGTCAAAGATTTGACAGAACCCAAGGTAGGCTTGTTGGGCAAAATCCATGGTTAGATAAATTCCTTGTGTAAACTTTTCTTAAGAACAGGATAAAGGGTATAAGAGCTTTTGACAAGGTCTGAGGATGTGCGACACCCTTAGAGAAAAAGAGCTTTAAGGCAAACTAGGTTTTGAAATTGAATAGCCTACCTGTTGAGCCAAAAGAGGGATAAAGGCTTTTTATTTTTATCCTGAGTGCGATTGGCGTATTTTCTTCCAATACTCTAAACGTTTTTTGAGATCTCTCTCGAAACCGCGTTCAACAGGTTCATAAAAAAGAGGGCGTGTTGTTATTTCTTCTGGGAAATAGCTTTGTCCTGAAAATCCTTGAGGCGTATCGTGGTCATAGACATATCCTTTGCCATACCCCTCATTCTCCATAAGTTTTGTTGGCGCATTTAAAATGGTCTTAGGGGGCATGAGGGAACCAGAATTTCTAGCCAATTTTGAGGCTTCTTTTTGTGCTTTATAGACAGCGTTAGATTTAGGGGCCGTTGCTAAATAAACCACCAATTGGGCAATGGCTAAATCTCCTTCGGGTGATCCGAGCGTCGTATAAGCACTTTGCGCTGAAGTAGCTTGCAACAGAGCGTTGGGGTCAGCCAAAGACACATCCTCTACAGCAAAACGAATAAGACGCCGCAAAATATATTTGGGGTCTTCTCCACCTTGGAGTATGCGGTTAAACCAATATAAACCAGCATCAGGATCCGAACCACGCAAAGATTTATGAAGGGCACTTATGAGGTTGTAATGCCCATCTTGAGACTTGTCATAAAGAGGGCGACGCTTTTGTAAAAGTTTGCTGAGGTCTTCAGGGGACAAATCTTTTTTCGTTTTATGTTGGACTATAATTTCAACCAAATTCAAAAAATAGCGCCCGTCTCCATCGGCCAAAGAGAGGAGGACGTCTGGTGCTTTTTGAGTAAGGGATAAGGGGTTTTTGAGATGTTTTTCAGCTTTTTCTAATAGGGTTTTGAGACTGTCTTCTTTGAGGGGTTTTAAGGTGAAAACTTGAGTTCTTGATAAGAGGGCGCCGTTCAATTCAAAGGAGGGATTTTCTGTTGTCGCGCCAATAAGGATAATACGACCATCTTCAAGGTGCGCTAAAAAACTATCTTGTTGAGCGCGATTGAAACGGTGAATTTCATCCACAAATAAAATAGTTCGATGTCCTTGTTCGGCTGCACTTTGGGCTTGTTCAAAAACTTTTCGGAGTTCCCCCACGCCCGAGAGGACAGCGGAAAGAGACACAAAGTCAAAGTGTATTTTTCCGCTGTTATTGAGAGTTTTAGAAATTAACTTAGCAAGGGTTGTTTTACCACACCCAGGAGGGCCCCATAAAATGAGAGAAGGCAGTGACCCCGAAGATTTTGCAGAAGAAAGGATAGTATCTAAAGGAGCCCCTTGTTTTAAAAGGTGTTCTTGCCCAATGATATCCTCAAGGCATTGAGGGCGCATAGTCTCTGCCAATGGAATTTGAGTCGAGGAGAGCGTAGGACTTTGAAAGAGCTGTGACATCATTTTCTTCTTTTGCATGGAATAAGGACAGCATAAACGTTTTATTATAAAAATTCGATGTTTTTTCCCTTGAAAAATCGGAATCTTCCGCTATAGTCCCAGTATTGAGATCGATTCAATCGTTCCAATCGCTTAGCGGGCGTAGCTCAGTGGTAGAGCACAACCTTGCCAAGGTTGGGGTCGAGGGTTCAAGTCCCTTCGCCCGCTCCATTTTTCTCCTAATTTTTTCTACTCCCTACTTTTTTTAATTCTTAA
>DOCA01000108.1 GCA_003503995.1 Holosporales bacterium | reverse complement strand
TCTTTAAACATAATGCCCAACGCATAGGCACCCTCAAGCTTATCAAGAGTCTTAAAAATAGCCTCCAAATGAGAGTCAGACTCTTTTTCAAAAAGAGTTAATAGTTGTGCAATAACTTCGGAATCCGTTTGAGAGTAGAAAGAAAAGCCCTTTGCAATTAGTTCGTCCCGCAAGGCCTTATAATTCTCAATAATACCATTATGTACAATAGCAACGTCTTCTGTCATGTGAGGATGAGCATTTTCTTCTGTGGGCATCCCATGGGTCGCCCACCTCGTATGCGCAATGCCAATGATACCGTCAATGTGCTCTTGAGCAAGACGTGCATCAAGATTAACGATTTTCCCTTGTGCTCTGCAGCGTTGGATTTTATTGTCGTTAATAATGGCAATACCAGCAGAATCATACCCTCTGTATTCAAGGCGTTTTAGCCCCTCAATAAGGCGTTGTGCAACGGGTTCATGACTTAAGATTCCAACAATACCACACATGATTTAAGCAACTCTCTGTTTTTTTAGTTTCAATTTTGTTTCATGAATTTTTTTTGCTTTATTAGCAAAGGCTTTTTGAGGCGCCCGCGCAACGGCAAGTTCGTCGTCTTCAACAGTTTTTGTAATGGTGCTAGCAGCTCCAATAATAGCATTTCTTCCAATACTCACAGGGGCAACCAAACAAGAGTTAGAGCCAATAAACGCCCCCTCTCCGATCTCTGTTTTATGTTTGAAATATCCATCATAGTTACACGTAATGGTTCCCGCTCCTATATTGGCTTTCGCTCCAACGGTTGCATCTCCAACGTAACTTAAATGATTGGCCTTAGCACCTGAGGCAAAAGTTGTATTTTTAACCTCAACAAAATTTCCAACACGGGCTTCTTGACCAATTGTTGTCCCAGGGCGCAGCCGTGCAAAGGGTCCAATGGTTGCATTTTCTTCGACCAAAGCGCCTTCAATATGGGAAAAAGCCTTGATAAGAGAGCCACTTTTAAGAGTAACTTGAGGTCCAAAAAAGAGATTGGGCTCAAGGGTGACATTGGACTCAATGACAGTATCATGGGAAAAATAAACGGTTTCAGGCGCAACCATGGCACAACCAAGATCAAGGAACTCTAAACGGCGCCTATTTTGATAGCGGGCTTCTGCTTGGGCAAGATCTCTTTGTGTATTTACGCCTTCGACTTCCTCAAAAGGGACCTCTAAAGTTTGGATGTCAAACCCGTGGCGACGGGCCGCTTCAATGGCATCGGTTAAATAGTATTCCCCATTAACCTGTTGGACTTTTATGTCTGGTATTACCTTTTGTAAGCAAGACGCCTTAAAGGCCATAATCCCAGAATTACAAAACGTTATTTCTTTTTCAGCATCACTTGCGTGCTTAAACTCAACAATTTTGAGGAGCTTACCTGTTTGATCACACACAAGACGACCATAGGAATTAGGATCTGGGGGTGTCATGCCCACCACCATAACGCCTGCCACAGTTTCTTGTTGGGTTGGTGCTGATAAAAAGTCCCTCACTGTTGTAATAGTGCTTGTTTTTATAAGAGGTGTATCGCCAAAAAGAATAATAACGGTATCATCTTCTTGCAAAGAGAGGCCTTCCAAGGCACAAGAGACCGCATGGGCTGTTCCCAACTGCTCTTTTTGATAAGCAATGCGAGCCTTTTTTTCAAAGGAATTTACAAACCCAGCAACATCCGTCATAGCTGGCGCCAGCACAACGGTTATGGTAACAGAAGCCTTGTTTACAACAGATGAAAGCTCTTGCGTCGCCTTTAAGACATGGCCAAGCAAGGGAAGTCCCGCTATATCGTGCATCACCTTTGGTTTCTTTGAAACCATGCGGGTGCCATTTCCAGCAGCTAAAATAATTAAGTGGGTTTGAGGGGGTCTCTTTGTCATATGAACCTTAATCTATTAAATACAAATACTTTGGCATAGGTCACACTCTACTTTCAAGTATGGTAACTATGACAATTTATTACAGAATTTTTACCGTCCAACCCTTATAAAGAAATCTGGTATGGGAAGGTTCAAGCGAACAGGCGCGCCAGTTTCTGAGGTAAACTCAAGGCTGGTTGCAGCAAGATGCATGGTAATCTCCTCCTCGAAAGGGTGTGCCTCTCTCCCACCATATTTGCCATCTCCTAAAATAGGACAACCAAGACCCTCTAGCATATGTACTCTCAACTGATGAGTCCTCCCCGTATGAGGGCAAAGCTGTACCAAAGTAATGTTGCGATCACGATCATAGGCAACTTCTCTGTATTCCGTTAAGGCCTCATCAACATTCTCGGCCCTACTGGATACCTTTTCCCGTTCAATGCCGCGCATTTTTCCAATGGGAAGATCAATTTCCCCTGCATGATGATCTGGGCGCCCCACAATAACGGCATGATAGGTCTTAGTGATTTTACGCTTTTGAAAAGCACCTGTGTAATAACGTGCACTTTCTTGGGTCTTTGCTAAAATCAAGAGCCCCGCTGTGTCTTTATCCAAGCGATGTGTAATACGTAACGACTCTAATTGACCTTCTAATAAATGATCAAGATATAAATCAACATAGTCCGTTAGACCTGTTCCACCTTGCACGGAAAGCCCCTGAGGCTTATTAATCACAACACAAGAGGCGTCTTCGTAGACAATATTTTGTTGTAAAAGAGCCCGTGTTTTACGATTA
>DOCA01000095.1 GCA_003503995.1 Holosporales bacterium | reverse complement strand
TCACTAACCGAATGACATTGTTGTCAGCGGTTCACCCTATGTGATGTCAACAATTGTTGGAGGATTAACCTCAGGCCTTCAAGGTCTTGCTGGTAAATTTGCTGGAGAAGCCACTGATGGAAATGTCTCTATGGGGAATCAAAATTTCTTTAATGAAAGCATAGCATCACGGTCTGTAGCGCAACAAAACCATGTGGGAAGCAGCGGATTTGCCGGAACCCTTAACACAGGTAGCCAAACTATAACTAATGCCGCCAACGGTAATGACTATACAGTGCAAAACACAAGCCAATTAGCAACGGCTTTCTCAAGTAATGAATCTTTAAGTGCAACAGCCGCTCAAAATGCAAGACAGTCAGAACAACTCATGCATTCCAATGCTAAGAGCTTTAATGATTCCGTTTCTGATACAACCTCAAACGTTGAGAGTCTTCTTGAAAAGCGTGCACAAGGATTGAATGTCACAGAGGGACTTAATGAACAAGACTCGGCAAGCTTCAACAAAACCCTTGATGAAATCCAGTCCAGCACAGAGGCGTTGAAAAGGGATCATAATATCAATGCTCAAACAGCTATCAATGGTTCTATAGGGTTGAACACAAGTGGTAGCATAGCCGGAAAAATTCCAGAAAAGCTTCTTGGAATCAAAGGAGGTGTTGATTTAAGTGGACAAGCAATCAATAGCGAAGGTTTAAATAAAGCACTCAGCTCAGATGAAGGAAAACGTCTTTCTCAGAGCCTTTCTAAGCTTGGCCAATATTCTAAGAGTATGGGCGGGCAAATGATTAACTCTACTGGAAAGGATGCCACAGAGAATATTTCCAACAGCCTTGCCAATGCTCAAACCTCTGCGGATTCACTTAGCCGTTCTTATACAGCCTCTCAGAACTGGGAAAAAATGAAGAGCTTCAGCGATTCCCATGGCCTGACTATTCGGAGCAATGAAAACGATGCTTGGTTAAATCATGTCTCCACTCAAACAGGCCTTAATAAAGCAGATGCTGCAGAGTTTGTAAGAAGTCCAACTCACACTGCCCAAACAGCAGCGTTAAGAAATAACTTTGTGTCTCATCAAAAAGCAGAGCTTCAAAAGTTCGTAGCTGGTTCTGATCATGTCTTAAGTGACAAGGAAATTGCCAATTGGAAAAGCCATGTGCCTACCGTTAATCAATCCGGCGGAAAAGGCAGAGAGCTTGTACAGGGTAGCATTGCGAAACAAGGCCTTATGAGTCATGAAAGCCTTCAAAAGAACTATGATCTGATGGGTCATAAAACAGACGCGGCTATCAATAGTAATTCTGGCGCCTTTGAACGGGGACAGGATGATTTTAAAAAAGCTCATACAGGTCAAGGCAATAGATTTACCCAGGAAAATAATAAAACCAATGCAAGGCGACTAGTGGAAAAAGGAGGGAGCGATTTTGAAAGTAGTTTTGGTGTCATGGAGGGTCTTAATGGCCTATTAGGGAAGAAGGATTAAAGAGGTATGAAAAAATTAACCAGATTGCCCACCTACCGACCCAAGTTCTCCAGTATAGTTACCAGCTATGCCAAATCCACCCTTACCATAATACCAAGGCTTCTCGTCAGCAGTACTAGCATGGGGAATATAAGGTTTGTAACCTGTAAAGTAGGCAATAGCTATGACCATGAGGGGGCACAAGAAAAGATATGTGGTCAACATCAAATTAAAAACCAACGGAACCAAAAGAACAAGCTTCAGAGCATTGATTCCTAGGGTATAACGATCGAGACTTACTGGTGTAATCTTTTGTTCTTGGAAAAAAGGCTTGCTTTTATAATTAGATTCTTTCATTCCACATATGAAAAATGTGATGTCAGAAACCAAGATAACTGTCGCCGCAAGGGCAAGGCTAATATACAAAACATCGATAAAAACAGAAGACAGAGCAAAGACGATCAAACCAAAAAACCGACTCACCGTTTTAAGCACATTCAAACGCTCAGCATTTTCCAGCTTCTTCACCAACCATTGAAAAGTATTTTTGATAATAGATTCCATCTAACTTCTCTGAAAAGTCTTATTAACTCTCCTTTCAGTTTAACATTTTCAACACCCATCACAAAGTAAAAAGGATATAAAAATGGCTAAAAACCTAGTTCGAGGCGGACAACTTCATATCCATAACTTGAGGATGATTAAACAAGTTCTCAGTGTCGGGTTTGTTGTTTCTTTTTTAATAGGCGGTAGTGTTTTGACCTGGAAAACTTGGAATAGTATTCCAAGCTATATCTTGCGCCAATATGTTTCCAGCTACCAAGCTGAGCTTATACTTCCTTTTAAAAGTGACTCTATGCGTCATAGGTTTATGGTGACTTGGCCTGATGAAAATTACACGCAAAAGGTTCGTGCCATTGATGTGGTTCATCACCCTTACACCTACAATATGCGCACCTATGTAGAGGATAGCATTAAGGAGCAAGTTACCGCTTCCATTAATGTGACCATTATATGCCTTCTTTTGCTAATGTTGTTCTGGGGACTAAAAGGGCGAAGAAGTTTGAAGTCCAAGCGCCTTCGAGGGCAGCGTCTTGTGTCCTCTTTTAGGCTGAAGTGGATGATTAAATTACGCCGTAAGGCATCTCATTTGAAAGTTGAAAAACTCCCTCTCATTAAAGATTCTGAGACAAAACACATCCTCGCCGTTGGTACCACCGGTTCTGGTAAAACAAACCTTTACAACGACCTCCTGCCACAATTAGCCAAAGAAAAACAAAGGGCTCTCGTGATCGATACCACAGGGGATATGATTTCAAAGTATTATAATCCTGATCGAGGCGATATCATTATCAATCCCTTTGATGAACGTTCATCAAATTGGGGTATCGTGCATGAATGTTCCCATGAGTATCAGTTTGACCACCTTGCAAAATCTATTGTACCCAAGAACGGAGAACACTCAGATCCTCTCTGGCAAAATGGATCGGCAAAGCTCTTCTCCGTAGGACTTCAAAAAGCACAACAGAGAAATATTTCTCCTAAAGAACTCCATCGCATTTTGATTAAGTCTTCTTTGAAAGAATTTGGGGCCTTCTTCTGGGGAACAGATGCCTACCCTTTTGCGGATCCAGCGGGGGAGCGAACAACATTAAGTTTTAGATCAACCCTCAGCAGTAGTGTTCAGTTTTTAAAACACCTAGGTGCAGGGAACAATAAGTTTTCACTGTCAGAATGGATAGTGGATAACAAAAAAGAAAACTGGATCTTCGTGACGGCTAATGAAGATATGCTGCATACCTTGAACCCTCTTATAGCAGCGGTGTTTAATTCTGCCTCTACCTTTCTCATGTCACAGAATGAATCAAAGGAAAGGCGTGTTTGGTTTATCATGGATGAGCTGCCAGCCATTCAAAAACTACAGTCCCTTCAGGCTCTCTTATCCAAGGGACGAAAATATGGAGCATGCCTGTTTGCAGGTCTTCAGAGCATGTCACAGTTCGATGAAATCTACGGCCACAATGGCTCAAAAACAATTCTAAACCTCTTTAACACGAAGTTCTTTTTCAGGAGCGAAGAATCACAAGCATGCGAACAGATTTCAAAATGGCTAGGGGAAGAAGAAATTGAAGAGGCAAAAGAAAGCCTCTCTTATGGTGCTCACCAAATGCGTGACGGCATTTCTCTTAATCAACAAAAAAGCAGACGTCGTCTTGTGCTCCCAACGGAGGTGGCGCAATTGCCAGATCTGAACTGCTACCTCAAGTTCCCGGGTAAATTCCCCATCTCAAAATTAAAGATGAGTTATCACAGCATAAAATCCCTTCATCCCTCATTTGATTTAAAAAACTAAGGAGTAATTTATGGAAGACGACCTCAAAGATGCCGTGCGAAAATTCGATCGTAACACGACTATTTTTCAAAATAAAATTGATGAAACGATCCAGCTTAAAAAAGAATTAGAAGCGCTAAAAACATCCCTGCAGGATGAAATTAGTGAGCTTAATGGGTGCCGCAAGACTATTGAAGACACAATACGTGAAACAACAAAAGCCTCACATCCTGAGTTGGTGGGCCTAATGACAACGTCCCTTTCAAAACAATTTTCGAAGCTTTCCGAGACTTTGGATGATCTTATTCAAGAGCTTAAATCTTCTCACCAGAAACAAAAGAGAAAAATGAAAAAAGCGAGCCTGTATATCTGCCTGGCCTTTTGCCTTGGAAGCCTTCTTAACGGTTTAGGCATCTGGCATTTCTTCCCCCAACAAACAAACTACTCCCTCAGCCAACGGCATTTTGAGTATTTACGAGAAGGCATCATGTTCCGCCATGCTTTTACGAAACTTTCTCCTCAGGAACAGAAAAAACTAAAAAAACAAATGGGTAGCTCTTGGAAAGGGTACTATGAGGAGATTATGCAGAGTTAACAAAAAGTTAATACTAACGTGATAAAATATAGAGATATCATAAAAAATAAAGCACTAAAATGAATAGACAAAAAAGATTTATTCAGGCCGCGATAAATAAATATGAACGTGAGAGTTCGTTGTACTACTCTCTAATATTAGATCATATTGACGATTTATTTGGAAAAATAGATGAAAAAAATGAAATTCAAAAAATAACTAATGTTCTTATCAATACAAACCTTAAGAAACTTAAAGCTATTGCTGATAATGCTCAATTTATTTTCAACAATAGTATGTCATGGAGTGACCGAACACATATTCTAGAATCACTATCTAAAATGAATGCTGATCAAATAAGGGCGGTAGGCATTAACTCACAAACACTTTTGAGCAACATAAACAGTTACTGCAAAGGCGTTCTTATTGAAGTTCTTTCAATTATTTCAGGTGAAAAAATTGAAGAATTATCTCGCTTGTTGCGGCAAGGGGCTAGATTCTTCTTACATGAAAGCATAGATGGGTATTCTAAAACAGGCCTAATTAAAGACCTCTCAAAATTATCAACAAAAAAAATGAATGAGACCTTCCACTTAATTGAACAAAATTCAGATAAGCTGTTTCGAGACGATATGACTGATTATCGGAGAACTGCGATACTTAAGAAGATCTCTACTCTTACTGAGGAACAAATTAAAGATTCGTTGATCTTAATCTATGAAAATGGGAACACATTGGGAATAGACAAAGCTGAAGGGGATATAACCGCTGATGTCATTAGCTCACTTTTAGGCTGTTCTAATGAAAAAGTAATGGCAATAGTTAAATTTATTGAAAAGCTTCCTGCGTCCCAAAATAGGTATAATGAGCTTTCCAGGATAATCTTTTCTCTTTCAAAATCATCTGTCGGAACTGCTAAGTTAATTACTAATAAGTACGCATTTCTTTTCCTTGAAAGTTTTCATATGACCGGAATATCAGAAATGGTTCGTGCGCTATCTAGTACTAGTCACCAATCCATTGATGCCATTATAAAAAATTCAAAAATATTATTTGGTGAGGGACCTGCATATGCGCACTGTAGAGCGACAGTTATTAATGCTCTATCAGATCAAACCCCAGATCAGATACATCTCTTCTCCGAATCCATCTAAAAAAACTCTGAATATATGGAATTTAATAGCGATATAATCAAAGCCTTTTCAAAAAAAACACCCGAAGAGATTGATGAAACTTTGGAAGCTATAATGAGTACAAAAAATCTTAACCCATCACTCTACTCTTCACCTTCGATGAAATCGGACCTTACTGTTGCTTTGATAGGTATACCTAAGGAACAAATCCATGCAATCGATAGTAATTTTAAATTGTTATTTTTTAGAAAGCCCCATTTTAGGGAACGTTTGACGGCATTAAAATATCTAGCTAAAAAATCACCCCAGGAAATCGATATAATTTCTAAAACAACTGCAATGCTTTTTGGAGAAAAAATACCAGTATTTGTAAGAATTTTCTTATATACAGTGTATTTTTTCTCATTTCGTTATGCTTTAAAAAATTGGGAAGTAAGTAATATTATAGAATCCCTCGCGCAGAAATCGATTTCAGAGCTAAATACAATTTATAAATCTGCTGATCAGATGGAGATATAGCTAAAAGTTG
>DOCA01000172.1 GCA_003503995.1 Holosporales bacterium | reverse complement strand
CCTAACAACCAGGACCACCTCACCCAGAGGGCGGCGATGCTTATTGAGCGTCCTCAAAATCTTAGCCGTTGGCAAGAGCCCTCTCAACGGATTAAGAAAAAGAAGCCCAGCAAAAATCACAATAGAGAAGTAGCCCGTCCATGACGTCAAAATTTTCTAATAACTTGCATCCACAAACAATAAAAGACACATAATAAAGAAGGGAAAATTTAGAAGCAGCCAAGCTTGGTGGCTTTTTATAGATTTGAAAAAGTTATTCATTAGGATAAGACCAGAGATATTAAAATTATAAATTAAAGTAAAATAGCATAAAAAAACATCAATTCAACAAAATATATTGCATTTAGAAATATTTACATGCCACCAATTGAAAACTCATAGATTCTTTTACTTCTTTAGGGGAAGTCCCCCTACTTGGGTGAAAAAAAGATGTTATAGTTGATTCATTTCGCGTGTACATGAGATGTTAGCGACAACGCCCATTCTTATAGGTACGGAGAAAATGTAAGCGTATAAAACTAATTATCTACACTTTAGCTTAAGTGGGTTTTTTTAGAGGCTTTGGTTTATCAAAAAGAAACCCTTGAGCGTACTTAATATTGTACGCGGAAATTTCTTCCAATGTCTTATTATCTTCAATTTTACAACAAACAACATCAATATTTTTTATCTTACAAGAATTCAGAAAATCATTTACTTCGCCTTTCGAAGCTTTTAAAAAAGCCTGAACATCCATTTTGATAAAATCAAAGTGCAGATCATGAAGCTCTAACAAATTCACATTTAAATTTCTGACATTATCAACAGAGAGAGAGGCACCATAGGCTTTGATTTTTCTTAAAGCAGATTTCAGAGCGGCTAAGTTTTCTGTAAGATCTATCCAAGGTATCTCAAAAATTATAGATTCAGCAAAGCCCTTTTTTTCCTTAAAAATATAATCCAGACTTTTTGAAAACATACGGTTCAAAAGGGTTTTTGCTGAAACATTATAAAAGAAACGAACGGGAATGCCGCGCTTTTTATACATGTAAATCGCATTCATCGTATGGACCAAAATTGTAATATCAAGCAAATGCACAATAGGAGATCCATCGTTGGCAAGAGTCGCTTCATCTTTAGCAAGATGCATAAACTTTTTTGCTTCTAAAACCGCCCCATCTTTCAATGCAACGGAAGAAAATGATTCAAAAAACCGGGTTTTTTTCTCAGAAAAACAGACAATTTTCTGAACCATTACGTTAATATCGTCCTCTTCCAAAGCGTCTGTTACAATTTGTAAAACTCTATCATCTTCTACTGTATTATTTTTTTTTAGATCTAAAATGGCCATTGTGAATATTCTAAGTTTTTAAATTAAAAATTTTCTATAATAATAAATCATACCACGTTCTTTCACTTAGACATAGAGCGCGTTTTAGGATTTTTCTGATGAAAAAACACCCTCTAAAACATTGGTAAGGAGATACAATTAACAAACCCTCTATTCAGGTCAAAGAAAGATATGGTACTCTAAGAAGGAGTTGCAACAGGAAGGTCTTAATAGTCAAAACGTGCCCCACCATAAAATGCTCACTGACTTTGTTCTAACACATCCAGCCTTTGCGTCCCTTGGCTCGTCTAGTCGCACCTATGTTTTGGCGAACCTCGTTCATAAGACTTTCAAAAAAGGCGAGACCATTTATAAGGAAAATGATCCAGGGGATAGTATCTATTATATTGCCCAAGGTGAGGTTGCTCTTAATGGCGCAAATGGGCGGCACACCCAACCTGAAGGAACTTTTCTAGGGCTTGAACCCATTATCTCTAATGATGAATATCACAATACAACCAAAGCCTTAACTGATGTTGTCCTCCTTGCTCTTCCTGCTCTTTTTATTAAATCCTTTGTGGCTAAACACCCAGATATTCTGGGACATTTACTAGCAACCGATGAAAAAGAAGAAAAAGTCAAAAAAGCTGCTGGTCCTCCTCTTTTAAAACCACGAGAAATCATCGGCTATTTTGCAACTTTTATTGTACCAATTACCCTTTATAACCTTATGGGAGGGACATGGGTTGATCCTGCTATCACCCTCTTTCTTTGCGTCCTGTCTGCAACGGTAACCATGTGGTTTTTTAGGCTTTTTCCAAGCTATATTCCAGCCTTATTTTTCTTGCTGGCGGTTTTATCCATTGGTCTTGCACCACCAGAGGTCATTCTAAGGGGCTTTTCGACGCAAACATTTATTATTCTCATGAGCACTTTTACCCTTGGCGCGTCGATTCTCCTTAGCGGCCTTGGGCACCGTATTATGCTTCTTTTCTTTAACCGATTCTCGAAATCCTATTTTAAAAGTAACTTAGCCCTCTTTTTTTCCGGCGCCTTACTCACGCCTTTTATGCCCTCAATCATTGCTCGTGCTGAAATTGCAGCACCAATATATTTAGAGGCAACACAAGCTCTTCGGTTTCAACATGGCTCGACTGCGACAACACAACTTTCCATCACACTTTTTTCAGGCATCACGCTTTTCTCAAGCGTCTTTTTAAGTGGATCTCTCATGAATTATATGGTGCTTGCTCTTTTGCCGGAATATATGCAAGTGCACTTCTCATGGCTTGTTTGGATTCAAGCTGCTTCTGTCTATGGCGTCATCGTCCTAATCGGCTATCTTGCTGCTTCTCTCTATTTCCGAAAAGATGCGCAAAGTGTTAAAATAGACAAAACAATGCTCAGTGACCAACTCCGTGTTTTAGGCCCCATAACGCCAGCTGAACGTCTAGTCATCATGGCCCTTTCCCTGTTTATGCTTGGTATCCTAACAACAGCTTTTCATAAAATCGGAACAGCTTGGATTGCTTTTTTTGTTATGTTTTTCCTCTTATTATTTCAAGTGCTTGTAACGAAGCAATTCCGCTCTCACATAGACTGGCCTTTCTTGATTGTGATCTCGACAACCATTGGTATTTCCTATGTCTTAAAACATTTACATGTTGATAAATATCTCTTTGACTCTTTTGTTAAACTCATGAATGACTATCAAATGCAGAGCATCGAATTTCTTCTTTTCTCTGCTGTTCTTACTTTTATTGTGCGCATCATTTTACCTCTCGGACCTGCAGCTGTTGTCTCGGGCACATTAACCATCCCCCTTGCTGTACACTACCAAACGCACCCATGGGTTATTGCTTTTACAGTACTCATCATGATTGATGTGTGGTTTTTCAAACACCAATCTCCTACTTATAACCTTTTTAAAAAACAAGCCCGCCTTAACAAAAAGCTCGTTTATGATGAAAAGAAGTTTATGACTTTTAATGTTTTTATTAATGCTTTAAAAATTACAGGGCTTGTTGCTTCTATCCCTCTCTGGAAAGCCATGGGGATGCTCTAATGAAACCTCTTAAGCAAATTTTCTTAAATTACGCCATCAAGAAAACCTTTTTGTGCGTATTTATCATTGCAATAGGGGGTTTGTTTTTATGGACCTCCTCAACAAGACCAAGCATCCTTGTCATCCATACCTACGATGCGAAAATGCCTCGAGTTCAAGAAATTAACAGAGGTCTTAGAAGCGTATTTGAGAAGCGAACTTTTTATCATGTATACTATCATTACATGGGCATCTCAGAACATCATGACGGCAGATCAGACCCGAATGCAACACAAAAAGCCCTTGCTGTTATTGAATCCTTGAAACCAAATTTCCTGATCCTTGTGGACGATATCACCCAAGAAAAAATTGGTAAACACTATATAAATAATAAGGATATTAATGTTGTTTACTGTGGGATTAAACGTCCTCCAGAAGCCTATGGGTATAATGAGACAAAAAACATAACAGGTATTCACATGTCTCTCCCTGTAGAAATCATCAACCAACTTCTCGAATTTAATATCAATGAAGATGTTTTTCATGATGCCCTTCGTATAACCCTTATGGGAGATATTTCAACAGCCTCAGAAGAGGATAGTCAAACGCTTGAGAATTATAAAAAATGGGAGCAAATTTCTTTGCGTCCATCTATTAATGTTGAAACTTTTCAAGAATGGAAAGAAGAGGTCAACAAAATCAGAGGTGCCAATAATATTATTCTTATTTCAAACTACCGCTCTTTGATTTATTCAGACCAAAGACCAGAGCTTGTTCCACCACACGAAATTGTCCAATGGACCATGAATAATGCACATGTTCCCATTATTGGACTTTATGGTTTTTTCGTCCTTGATGGCGGGTATCTTTCTATTGCCCCATCCGCCTTTGAATTAGGAGAAAAAACAGCAAAGATTGTAGAAAACCTCATTGAAAATGACATTTATATAACAGAAATTCCACCAATAGACAGCAAACATTTTTTCATTTATCTGCGAGAGCAACCAGAAGAGGGTGCTTATAAAATCAAAATTCCAGCCCTATATGAAACCTTTGCAAGGTCCACACATCATTACTATGAATAAAGATTTTCTACTGCAATAACTGTATTTTCCAAAAGACATGCAACGGTCATGGGGCCCACACCTCCCGGAACGGGTGTCATCGCCTTTGCCTTTTTAGAAACGGCTTCATAGTCCACATCCCCAACCAAATAAGGCTTGCCTTGTTCATCCACAAGATGATTAATGCCAACATCAATAACAAGGGCACCCTTTTTCACCCAGTCTCCCTGAATAAGACATGGAATGCCTGCTGCAGCTACAATAACATCAGCTTGACTACATAAACTTTTTGGATTTTTTGTCTTTGAATTTAAAAGAGAAACCGTTGCACCCTCCCTTAACAAAAGATGTGCTAAAGGTTTGCCGACCAAATTTGAGGCTCCAACAACAACAGCTTTTAATCCTTTAAGGTCCTTTTGAACAGTATGAATGAGCTTAATACATCCTTTAGGTGTACAAGGGGTAAACCCCCCTTCAATACCACAAAACAGCTTTCCTAAATTCAATGGATGCAAACCATCGACATCTTTTCGAGGGGAAATAGCTTGAATAATCTCAGCCGAATTGAAGTGTTTTGGCAAAGGAAGCTGAACAATTAAACCATGAATTTCAGGATCTTCATTGATGCTTTGTATGAGATCAAGAAGCGCTTTTTGCTCTATGGTACTTGACAAAACATGCTCAAAGGAGCGAATACCAATCTCTTTACATTGACGCTTTTTGGACGCAACATAAACTTGGCTTGCTGGATCATCACCCACTCGAATAATAGCAAGTCCAGGGCGAACATTATGCTTTTTTTTGAGAATATCAATACGTTTAATGAGACCCTCTTTAAGGTGAACAGCTAAAGCTCGTCCATCTATATTTTTTGCCGTGGTATTTTCTAGCATAGGTTTTTTAAGGGTTGTTTTTTTGGCCGGGCTTTTTTCAGCCAACGTTTTTTTAGAATGTGTTGTGAAGGGCATTTCCTTTAAAATTGATAAGCAAAACTATATAAGTTTCGAGGCAAGTCGTGCAATGACATTTGATATAAACATCAAAATGAGAATTAAAACAAGGGGTGATAAATCTAAACCGCTAAAACTCGGTAAAAACCGGCGAAGACGTTGCAAAACAGGCTCTGTTGCCGCATAAAGAACATTATTCACAATCATAACAAACTGATTAGAAACATTAATCACATTAAAACTAACAAGCCATGACATAATAATATGGATAATCACAACCCACACATAAAGGTCAATCACAACTCTTAGAATGTTCAAAAGAGGAACAAAAATAATATCCATGGGGCTATCCTGTTAATAACTTATAGGTTAATTGTAGAGGTATTTTACCAAAACAACAAGGGGGGTTAAATTTGAGAGCAATTCTTGAAGTAAAAAAAATTTTTTAGGAGACACGTGTTAGCAAAGCGCGAACAACTTGAGTCAGCGGTTGGGTAGGTTCTCCGTAAAGCTCAAAAACTTGGCAAGCCTGGTCAACAAGAGCATTGGCTTTTTCTTCAGTTCCTTCAAGGCCAAAATGGGAAATAAAAGTTGCTTTAGAGACATCTACTTGGGTTGGTTTTCCGAGGGTTTCAGAATTACCTTTTGCATCAAGCAAGTCATCTGATATTTGAAAGAGCAACCCAAAATTCTGCCCATAAAGCGTTAAGGCTCGTGCCATTTCTTGGGGCGGGTCAAAAGCAATACTTGCTGACTCGAGACATACTTCAATAAGTGCGCCAGTTTTCAAGCGTTGCAAATGGGTGATTTCCTCAAGGGTAAAGGGATCACGTGAGGTCATGGCCGCCATATCTAAATACTGCCCCCCCATCATACCAGAAGCTCCGCTTGCCTTTGAAACAGCTTTAATTAACGCAAGGCGTTTTGCCTCAGCAATATCAAGGCCCGCTAGAATCTCAAGGGCAAGAGTATAAAGAGCATTCCCTGCCAGAAGGGCCGTTGCAGGATCAAAGGCCGCTTGAACGGATGGTTTACCACGACGCAAAGGAGAATCATCCATGCATGGTAAGTCGTCATGGATCAGTGAATAGCAATGGACCATTTCAAGAGCGCAAGCAATATCAAGGGCAATTGCCTCGTCACCACCTAAAAGCCGCACAGCAGATAGATGGAGAAAAGGTCGCAAACGCTTTCCGCCGTCTAGCAACCCATAGGAGATGGCTTGGGCTAAGCGCTCAGGTGTTCCTTTTTGGGATTGCTCTAAAAAGAAAGCAAGGCGTTTTTCAAGCGCCGTTTGAACCTGTGATAAATCGTCTTTAAAAGAATAGTGCATGTCTATTGAGGCCCATCAACAAGAGCTTGAAGGTCAGAGGGTTTAACATCTACGGACCCCTCTTTTGATTTATAGATTTCTTCTACGGTCAAGCGAGCCTCTTTTAGGAGAGATTCGCAGCGCGCTTTAAGAGCAGCGCCTCTCTCATAAGAGCCAATAGCTTGCTCCAAGGGAACGCGACCATCTTCCAGTTGACGCACCACTTGCTCCAACTCGGTCATTGCCTCTTCAAAATTCATATCTTGGGGTTTTTTGTCAGCCATAGCATACCTCTTAAGTCATCTGTTTAACCTAACGCCCTCTTCCAAAATCAGCAATAAAAAAGTTGTACCTTTGAAGCAAAACACGTTATCTTGTGACTATGAGCAAAAACTACCATGTCCTAGCCCGTAAATATCGCCCCCAGACCTTTGCTGATCTGATGGGGCAAGACGTGCTTGTGGACACCTTAACCAACGCCATCAAACATCACCGCATTCCCCACGCCATTCTCTTAACGGGTGTTCGAGGCATCGGCAAAACCACAACAGCCCGCATTATTGCACGAGCTTTGAACTGTGTCGGAGAAGACGGCAAAGGTGGCGAGACCATTAGCCCTTGCGGCAAATGCCAGCCTTGTGTTGATATTCTAGCCGATCGCCACCTTGACGTCATTGAGATGGACGCCGCAAGCCGAACCAGTGTGGATGATATTCGCAAAGTCATTGAGGCTGCTTACTACAAGCCCTCCTCTGCGCGCTATAAAGTACAAATTATTGACGAAATTCATATGCTCACGAAGCAGGCTTTTAATGCCCTGCTCAAAACCCTTGAAGAACCTCCCGAATATACGAAATTTATCTTTGCCACAACAGAGCTCAACCGCGTTCCTGATACGATCATTTCACGATGCGTGCGATTTGATCTCAAGCGATTTGACCGCAGCACCCTCAAAGATCTCTTGCAAAAAACATGCGACCAAGAAGACATCAAGGTCGAAGCAGAGGCTCTCTCCCTATTAGCCCAAGCCGCCAATGGATCTGCCCGAGACAGCCAATCCTTATTAGAGCGCGCCATCAGCCTTTCCCCTGGTACCATTACGGACGGGGCCGTGCGCTCTATGTTAGGCCTCACAGGACAAGATGATGTCTTAAACCTCCTGCAGGCTGTTTTAACAGGAGAAACTGCGACGGCCCTTACCTTGTTTGATACGGCCTACAAAAATGGTGCCGATCCCGATCAAATTTTAAGGGCATTGTGCGATTTAACCCATGAAATCAGTTGTCTTAAAATTTCATCGGATTTTGCCGAGCGCTCTCTTCTTGTAAAAGAACAGCTGGACCAGTTACAAAACTTGGCCTCTACTCTTTCCGTTCCTGTTTTAACTCGTTTATGGCAAGTCCTCACCAAGGGTCGTGAAGAGCTAAAAGGCGCACCCTCTTCCGCCCAAGCAGCAGAAATGATCCTCATTCGCACCTGCTACTTAAGCGAGCTTCCAACGGCGCAAGCAGTGATTTCAGAGCTTACTAAGCAACAAGGTCAAAACAAACCCAATGCTTTTTTAAAAGAACCCGCTAATGCAGAAATCCCTCAGGCTCCTAAGGCATCAACACCTCTTGAAACGCCGCAAGTCGAAGCTCAAAAAAAAAAGCCTGATCTCGCCCCAAAAAACATAAAACCTGAAATAGCAGAAACACCTCCCTCAGAGTTTCAAAACTTAAAGCCAAACCCTCCAGAAAGTTTTGTGGATCTAGTTGCTCTTTTTGAAATCCATAAAGAACCTCTCTTAAAATACGAATTTGAAAATCACGTCAAATTTATTGCTTTAGATGTAAATAAACCGTCTCTTGAAATTGAACTTACCAAAGGCATTGCCCCTGATTTCGTGAAAAAAGTCAGAGAACTTTTGGCGAGGTGGACGGGTGATTCATGGGATATTCAAGCCCACAAGGAAAATAAAGCCTCCACAAAAGCAGCCAAAACATTGCGTGTACAAAATAAAGAAACAAAAGATCAATTGGTTGAAAACGCGAGAAAAACCCTTCTTGTGAAAACAGCCCTTGAAATTTTCCCTCAAGCTGAGATAAAAGACGTAAAGCTTTTAAAGCAATCTCTGAAAACCGCCTAACAAATTAAGGAATGGATCCCATGACAAACATTGGCCAATTGATGAAACAAGCTCAACAAATGCAAAAGAAAATGCAAGA
>DOCA01000211.1 GCA_003503995.1 Holosporales bacterium | reverse complement strand
TGGTCAAATCTTCAAAGCAGGGGAGTTTAAGGCCACCATAGAAAAGCCTAAAAAAGTGCTCCCTAAAACTAAAAAGACCTCTAAGGCAAAGGCTAAACCAAGGACTAAAAAAGCCCTGTAGTTTTTTTAGCAAGAAATTTAAAAGCCTTTATACAAGTTTTTTGCTCTTCCTTAGACCATTTTTTAAAGAAGTCGAGGTCATTGTTAGCATACTCAAAGAGAGCCTCAATAAAAAGGATCGTATGTTTATGCTGTATAAAAAGCTGGCGACGCATTTGTCGGAACTTTTGCAGTTCTTCGGCTTCTTTTTTTGTCATTTTATCCGATGCAAGAGTAGAGGAGGCTTGCCTAGGGCCTTTAAAGCCTTGTTCAAACCACTCCATTTGACTTCCTGTTTGACGGGGAGCACCTATATCACGTTTTGATTTAAAGTGAAATTGACGGTACTTTTTTAAAATCCTTACCTCTTGCTCTGTTAGTTCTTTTTCTTCCATTAAATAAGATAAAAGCGCCTTGTTTCTTTTTAAGGAAAGAAGTTTTTTTTGAGTTTTTTCCTCTTTTGCGGTGATTGATATAACATTTTGAGCGCAAAAAAGACCTTGCTCTTCTTGCTTGTTTACATATTTCATAGTGGTTTTTCCTGTTTTACTTTATTCTGCTGTTATCTCTTCTAAATAGAAAAGGGGTCTACCGAGTTGCTCTTGAATTTTATTGGCTTCTATCAAAAGGTGAGAAGCGCTAACTCTTTGACCTCCTAAGACATAGGTGTAACCACTTATGCGCTCAGAAGGTTGCCCTAGAGAAGCAACAGAATATTTATACTGTCCCAAAAACGCAACAATCTCTTTAAGAGAGCGCCACTGCCCCTTATCTTTTGAGCTCGCTTTTTCTTCTTTTTCTATTTGATCAGCTTGGGCTTTACGAATTTTCTTTAACGGGTATTTGTGTAATAAGTCTTGCTCAGAGTCTTCAGAACTTACATTCTGAAGAACATCTTGCATGGACTTTAAAAGATCATGTCGCGATGCAAAAGCAGATATATAACGCCCAGGCCTTACAATATGGGTTGATGTGTTTTTGGACCGTATATTTAAACGGGTAATTTTTTTGTTAATAGATTGAGGTGTTCTTTTAAGAACCATTGATATGTCTTCATCAGTTGCACCCATAAAATAAAGAGTTTTAAGAATCTTTATCTCATGAGGACACCAATTATTTTTACGCATACTCATATTTACCTTCCCTGTTTTGTGAACCTCCATACACCTAAGGTATGATGTTAGAAGGGGTTGTAACCTACATTAAATGTTTTCTTTATTTTTAGTCAATTTTTGCCTTGATTTTTTTTTATTTTCCTGTATTATCAAGATCAAGAATTTAGTTATTTATGGCAAATCCCAAGTTACATTGTCAAGCTTTTTATAATAAAAAGACAGTAAAACAAATAAAGAGCAATTAAATTCGTTGGTTACACTTTAAAAAAGACAGGAGAATACTAATGTCAAATATGGCATCAAAACTATATGCGGAAAAAACAACTGCACAAACACTACCACCAACATCAACAGGAATAAATACAGGTAACTTAAGTCTTGTTAAAGAGGCTTCTTCACCGACCCAACCTCTTATTCGTAATAAAGTTTTGATCAGAAAGCGCAAGCGTTCAAAACACCCTTTGCGTGAGCTTCGTATTCGTAAAGGATGCACTCTTGAAGAATTGTCAGAAATTACAAAACTTTCCCCATCTTATTTGTCTCGCCTAGAAAGCGGATCTCGTCGTTTAAACGCCGATATTATCCAACGCCTTTCTTTAGCTCTTTCTTGTGGTCCAGCTGAGTTATTACCCCACAGCAATTTTACAGGAACCTCTTATGCTGCACCTGCTGCTCCAACAATGACGCCTGGAGCTGCTTCTTCTACTGTTGATTTGCCTGTTTATAAACTGATAGGCAAAAAAGGAGCAGAAGGAATTATTGAAAAAGCTCAGGCCGAGCAATGGATCACGCGCCCTTCTGACTTTATTGGTGTTCAAGATGCCTTTGCTTGCGCAGTGAATGATAGCCAATGGATGCCGCGCTATATGAACGGAGACCGGTTGCTTATTCATCCAACAGCTCCTTTAAAAGCAGGCTGTGCCGTTCTTGTAACAACTAAAGAAGGCAAAGCCTATATTGGAACTTTCAAAGAAGCTAAAAGCACGGGCGCTGAGCAAGATTTCATTATTGAAACAACTTTTTCAACACCTTCCGAAGCAATGGCTTTTAAGCAAAAAGATATGAGAGCTGCTTACCGAATTATGGGAACCATTGATGTTGCTTAAAACATCTTAGCTCTTAATAAATTTTAAACTAGATAGTCGCATATATAAGAAAAAGGAGTTCTTTCAGGACTTCCTTTTTTATGAGATAATAAAAGGAGAGAATGATAGATGCAGTTATAAACTATAGTCATTCCAAAAAGGTCCTAGTCTAGGAAAGAGCGATCGACGACTATGCCTTATAGTTTAGGAGCGAATGATGACGTCTGGGACCTTTTTGGAACGACTATAAAAAACAGGAGACTCAAATGACACAAACTATTTATGAAAAACTTGGTGGTGCTCCAGCAATGGATGCCGCCGTCGATATTTTTTATCGCAAAGTTTTATCAGATGATCGAATTGCCCGTTTCTTTGATGGTGTTGATATGGATAAACAGCGAGCAAAGCAAAAGGCATTTCTAACGATGGCTTTTGGAGGACCTCATAATTATACGGGTTCAGACATGAGAACAGCCCACAAACCCCTTGTAGATAAGGGCCTGAATAACTCACATTTTGACGCTGTGGTTGAAAACTTAGGGACTACTTTATCTGAACTAGGCATTTCAGATGACCTTATTGGAGAGGTTGCAGCCGTTGCAGAGACCACACGCAAGGATGTTCTAAATCTTTAAAAATATCGCTCCGCTATGGTTACTCTAACGTATAAAAATCAAAAAATCCCCCTTCAAGATGGGCAAAGTGTGTTGGATGCTATTCTTGAAGGGGGGCTGTCTGTTCCTCATGCTTGCAAGCAAGGTGTCTGTCAAAGCTGTCTTTTAAAAGCCACAGAAGGAGAAATTCCTCCTGCTGCACAGATTGGTTT
>DOCA01000158.1 GCA_003503995.1 Holosporales bacterium | reverse complement strand
TTCCAAAACTAAACTACTATATATCTTTAATCTTAATATCCCACGGACTTTGGCTTGCCCTCACATTCTTTTTATTCAATGGGAACTCACAGACAAAATCTAATTTCTCACATAAATTTTCTATAAAATCTTGTCCAACGCTACCTACTTTTGTGTTAGATATGGTTTTAATAGCTTTAAACTCTGCATTATCCCATTTTGAATGATTTTTATGTCTTGCAAGCACTTCAAGAAATATTTCTCTATACTCACACATTTATTAAACCTTCATCCGTTAAAACTTTCTCTATATGATACATGCTGATATGACGGCAATTATGAGCAGCAAGATTGCTATACTTATTCCAATCAACGTTTCTTAAGATTTTTATAACTTTTTCTTTTTCTTTTTTAATTATTAAACCATACCCACAAACATATTTCACCTTTGAAAAGGATTTCACAAGCTTAGGAGGCTCATTAAAATAAGTTCTCTGGATAAAAAAATCAGCGTTTTCCATTTTTTCTTGTCCGCACAATCTTTCTTTCCTCATATCCACAGTGAAAAGCTCTAACCACTGGGCACAAGACTCTTTTTTAGGTAAAATATTGTCACCCTTTTTCCATATTTGCCAAAGTGCGTTCACCTTTCTAGTCCTACCATCAGGATTATAAAAGCTACCCACAGGAATGATCTCAGAATGCTGTAGCATCATACCACAAACTCTATGTTTTGGGCTCCCTTTACCATCGCTCTGAAATGACATCGGTAAAATAAAGCCTATGTAATCAGCGAATTGCGCTGCATGGTTCATAAACGCCAAAGCAAGCCATGCCCTGTAACCAAAAGGTGGGTTCCCAACAAATACGTTTATTTTATTGTCTTTTGTTGGTTTCCAAGACAAAAAATCTTGTTTTATAATATCCTTAGAAAGTGGCATTATATCTATACCAGTCCTCTATTTTTTTGGTAAAAGATTAAAAAAGGAACCATTACCCGCTGAAGGCTCGACAAAGTGACAGTTTTCAATATCAATCTTTTCGTGAGATAAAAAATTCAATAAAGAGTGGTAGCAAGACTCTGCAACATTGCGATGAGTAAAAAACTGATCAAGCCCAACATTCTCTGTGTCTACCCACGATGGAATAATTTTATTACCTTCCCAAGCTATATTTCTTTCAAATATGGATTTGTATTCTTCTCTAGAAGCTAGCATATAAGTTCCAATCTATCTATTCATTACAAGGGCTCTCTATTAATGAGCCCTTGTCCCATCAGCTGTCGTACCATCCTTTTTCGAAGAGCCTTTAGGAGGCGTCCACACGACCGATTTAGGCTTTCTCACAAGGGCATGCGAGATCACTTCTTCGACAGTTGCGACGGGAATAATTTTAAGGCCACCCTTTATTTTTTCAGGAATTTCTGTCAAATCTTTTTCATTATCCTTAGGAATTAAGACGGTTTTAATGCCACCACGGTGAGCCGCTAAGAGCTTTTCTTTTAAGCCGCCAATAGGCAAAACACGACCTCTTAAAGTAATTTCACCGGTCATCGCCACATCACGCTTAACAGGAATCCCCGTTAACATAGACACAATAGACGTACACATGGTCACACCTGCTGAAGGTCCATCCTTGGGGGTTGCGCCTTCAGGAACGTGAATATGAATATCATTTTTCTCAAACACAGGAGGGATCACACCAAAGTCCGTCGACCTTGAGCGGATATAGCTGGCTGCTGCTTGAACAGATTCTTGCATCACGTCTCCAAGCTTACCGGTGATTGTCATTTTGCCTTTACCTGGCAACATCACCGCTTCCACAAAGAGGATGTCTCCGCCGACTTCCGTCCACGCAAGACCTGTTGTCGTACCAACCATATCTTCAGCTTCTGATTCGCCATATTTAAAGCGCGGCACCCCAAGATAGTTATGCAAATTACGTTCTGTGATCTTGATGGTTTTCTTGGATTTTTTGGTCAGAATTTCCTTAATGGCTTTGCGCAAAAGTTTTGAAATCTCACGCTCTAAACTCCGCACACCTGCTTCTCGTGTATAATGACGCAGGATGTCTCGCAAGGCATTCTCAGAAATGCTCCACTCTTTATCGGCCAAACCATGGCGCTCCATTTGTTTTGGAATTAAATAGCGCAAAGCAATTTGTACTTTTTCATCTTCCGTATACCCAGAGAGACGAATAATTTCCATACGATCAAGAAGCGGTTGAGGCATATCAAGGCTGTTAGCCGTTGTCACGAACATCACGTCGGACAAGTCATAATCGACTTCAAGGTAATGATCATTGAAAGCCGTGTTTTGCTCAGGATCCAAAACTTCTAACAAAGCTGAAGCCGGATCACCTCGCCAATCGCTTCCCATTTTATCAATCTCGTCCAATAAGAATAGCGGATTAGAGGACCCTGCTTTTTTCATTCCTTGAACAATTTTCCCTGGCATAGCCCCAATGTAAGTACGACGATGCCCTCGAATTTCAGATTCATCCCGCACCCCCCCAAGGGCCATGCGAACGAACTTTCGCCCTGTGGCATGGGCAATGGATTCTCCAAGGGACGTTTTACCAACACCTGGAGGGCCCACAAGACAAAGGATTGGTCCTTTAACTTTGCCAACACGCGCTTGCACAGCCAAATACTCAACGATGCGTTCTTTAACCGTTGTGAGACCATAATGATCTTCATCCAAAACTTTTTGCGCAATGACAATATCTTTTTTAACTTTGCTCGGCTTCTTCCAAGGAATATTCAAAACCCAATCCAAATAATTGCGCACGACTGTTGCCTCAGAAGCCATAGGATTCATGGCTTTAAACTTCTTAAGCTCTGCTTTAACTTTTTCGCGCGCCTCTTTAGTTAACTTAGTGC
>DOCA01000213.1 GCA_003503995.1 Holosporales bacterium | reverse complement strand
TGAAAAAAGGCATGTTATTCCCAAGGGCAATCAATTGCTCTTCAGAAAGTTCCAGCAAAAGTTTCACTCTATGGTCTGAGAGTATGTCTTCTTGAGGGGAGAAGAAGTGTGAGGCGTACCTTGCAATCAGAAAAAGCTTTCGGGTGTTTTGATCGTCTCCCTTGTCAAAGTACCAAGCAAGTTTTTGTAGGATAGCTCTTTTTAAGTAAGCATTGTCTCTGTCTTTTATGACCTCTTCTTTCCAGAGTACCTCTGAATGGATATCAATGGAGAAAATTGGATCATGACAAAGAGCACGAAAATTCCGTGCATCAGAAGATAAATAGTTTGCAGAATCATTTTCTAAAAGCAGGGTGCAGATGGCGCTGGAAAGCGGTTGGCGTTCAACAGAAAGCTGTTGACCATCGTCATCGTCAGCGTATTGGAAGAGCCTTTTTACTTCTTTTTCTATTAATTTTTTTTGAAGGAATTTGATTTTGAATGTTTTGTTATAAAGTTTACAAGTTTGGCTGAGGGCACAGGCAGAGTTATAATCAAGACCTTGAAATATTAAACCTCTTACATCTTTTTGCATACCAGTTAGTGTTGGAGATAGTTCCCATTCTTCATGGACTGCTTTTATTCTTTTGAAGAGAGTGTCATTGAGATCCTTTACGGATTCTTCTTCCGCCTCGTTTTCCTCTTGAATCTCTTCTTTCTCAAAGTCGCGCTTTCTTTTGAGAGTTTCTTCAAAAGATTCATCATAGGACGGGGCAAAAGAAGAACTATCCTCTCTAGAGTTGAAAAGGAAGATAGTGTTAGTCCCATCGAAGAAAGAAAAGAATTCATCAAACTCATCTGTTCTATCAATCTCATAAGGATCGTCATATCTATTAGAGGAGTGTGATAGGTTTGTACTGCTCAGCAAAACGAGAGTGATGAGAGATGTTGTAAAAAAATTCGTTTTTTTAAAGTTCATCCTCATGTTTTATAGTCCTTTTTGGAAAGTATTTCTTGCCTATACTTTTTATATACGAATTCTTACCTATAATTCAAACCCGTATAAATACCTACATAGCCTCTCTAAAGTGATCAAAGGCATTGTTATTTGCCTCTTATGACGTCAGAGACACAAGGATTCTACTCATTTTGATAAAAGATTTTGTTTTTGGGTGGGGCGTGGTAAAGATAGAGAATGACAGCACTATTAACCTTGACAGACCTTTCCCTTTCTCTCGAATCACGTGTGATTCTGGATAAGGTGAGCTTTGATATCAAACAAGGGAATTTTATTACAATCATTGGTCCCAATGGGGCTGGAAAGAGCTCCCTTCTCAAAGTCATTGTGGGGCTCCAAAAGCCAACAAAAGGTTCTTGTCAGGTTGCTCCTCAAACACGCATTGGGTATATGCCTCAACGCTTACAGCTCAATGAAATGATGCCCTTGAGTGTTGAGACGTTTTTAAAAACCTCACAGAATAATAGGGGTCTTTTGGAAATTGTTGAGAAAACCCATATTCAAAACCTTCTTCCTCTCTCCATGCATACTTTATCTGGGGGAGAGTACCAGCGCGTGTTGCTTGCCCGAGCTCTCTTGCAACGACCTAATTTATTGATCTTGGATGAGCCGGCTCAAGGACTTGATGTGGCAGGGCAAAATCAATTTTACCACTTGATTGATCACCTGCACAAAGAGCTTAAGATTGCCATTTTAATGGTGAGTCATGATTTACATTTTGTGCATCGGGCGAGCCAAAATGTCATTTGTTTGAATCAGCATGTCTGTTGTATGGGGCAGCCCGACCACGTTAAATCGTCCAAGGCTTATCAGGAGTTGTTTCCCCATTATGTGGGATCTGAAGTGTTGCCCTATCATCATGATCACGACCATGAGCATGACGCTATTAACGATGAGTGTTGTGATCATGATTGAGGATTTCATTTTAAAAGCGCTTATTATGGGCCTTGTGTTTTCTTGTCTTGCGGGCCCATTGGGATCTGTCATGGTCTGGCGTCGCCTTGCTTTTTTTGGTGATACCATTTCCCATAGTGCTCTTCTTGGTTTGGGGCTTTCGTTAATATGGCAACTGCCGTCTCAATTAATCTTGAGTCTTTTTTGTGTTGGCCTTGCCATTATTTTGACGTTGATTCCCTTTCGATCAAAGGTCTCCATTGATTCTATTTTAGCGATCTTTTCCCATGGTAGTCTTGCCCTTGGCCTAGTCGTGTTAGCTCTTATGGACCGTCCACCTTTGTCCCTCACAGGCTTTTTATTCGGTGATATTTTAGCTCTGACCTGGGAGGATATTATTATCACAGCTTTGACAGCCCTTGGTGTTGGCGCTTTAACAACTCTTTTTTGGCGCTCTCTCTTAACGACGTTCATCAGCGAAGAGCTGGCCAAAAGCGAGGGCGTTCCCACCCTTGCCATTAAGGTCGGGTTTGCCATAGCACTGGGTTTAACCATTGGATTGCTTTTGCAAACTGTTGGGGCTCTTTTGATGACAGCCATGCTTATTATTCCAGCCTCTTGCGCTCGCTATCTCTCTCGTTCACCGGCTCAAATGGTTATCATTGCCATTGGCGTTGGCGCTCTCTCCTTTGTGACAGGCTTATGGAGCTCTTATATCCTTGATACACCAACAGCGCCGATGATTGTGGTAAGTGCTCTTGGGTTCTTTATCCTTTCCCGATTGGCCTATTTTGTTAAGCGTTGAAAAATCTTGTAAAAATGGCAAAAAAAGCTCATACTAAAATAATAGGGCTGTTGCTTCGCGTTGGTTAGTAAGACTTTCCCGGGGCCGATACTTTTTCTCTAGGGAGCTGTCCCTGAGAGGGTCCGTGGATCCTTTCATATGGCACCCACCTGCACATGCAGGTCGCTGAGGAATCCTACAGAACCAACGGTTGTGACGGCTCTATAGTCTTTTAAAAAGGCCCCAGACGTCGTTATTCGCTCCTAAACTATAAGGGATAGTCGTCGATCTCTCTTTCCTAGACTGGAACCTTTTTGGAAAGACTATAGACCTTCAAAAACAAGATAACGAAAGGAAAAGCATGCGTATTTTTGCCTCTTTATTTCTAGGACTTCTCGTTCTGAACTCTCCCTCTAATGCCAGTTGTTTTTGCTGTGACGGTGATGGGTTTGATTCAGAGCAATCATCCCCTCAAAAACTCCCTTCCCCTAAAAAGAAAAAGGCCTCTTCTAAAGAAGAGGTTGTTGTTTTTGGAAACGGCGCTGAAGAAGGTTTTGTTGTTGCAACGATCGATAAAAATGGCGTTACATATTTCTCTGCTCCCCCTAATATTATGAGCATTTTAAGAATGAAACTTTGGAAAAAATGAA
>DOCA01000056.1 GCA_003503995.1 Holosporales bacterium | reverse complement strand
ATTCTTTTTTAAAGCAAGGAGGTGCGCGCATTTCTTAAGCCAGTGCCGTGGGAAATACGTTGAGGACTGCGCATAAACCCAAGGTTTTGCCTCTAGTGATTTTGCGGCGAATTCATCAAAATACCAAGAGACATTGGGGTGTTGCAAAAGGTAACTTGCTGGAAAGTCAGGGTTGCCCGCTTTTTTAAAAACTTCTCTGATAACACTTTCTTTGCTTTCTCCTGTTGCAAGAAGGATAACTTTTCCAGCAGAGAGAATTTCTTTTAACCCAACTGTTAAAGCTTTTGCGGGGACATCTGCTGCATCTTGTTTCGCAATTTCTCCTTGGTCCATTAAGGCTTGAAGAGAGCGAAAACGGTGCAGTGTATCTTTTCGTGTTTTAGAAGTAAGTGTTACAAGGTGAGTCTCTTGAGAAGGAGAAGTGCCAGGTTCATTAAAACCAATATGTCCGCCTTTAATAACTTGTTCCCCTTGAAGATTTTTAGAAAGAAAGGCACCACCCACACCTAGAATTGCAAGATCAATGGGACCGGCCGTTTCCAAGTCTGCTTTAAAGCGGTTTAAGGTTTTTTGAGGAGATTCCCCAACCTTAGCAGAAAGAATAAAAGCGTTTTTTCGCTGAGGAGCACGTGCTGCATCAATGGCGCGTAGGGGGCCATAAAAGTAATGCTCCATATAATAGCTGTAACTTAAGGGGTGCGTTGGTGGTAAACCAACGTATTCGTCTAAATTAAAAAATTTAGCTTTGGAGAAGTCAATAGACGGATCAGCTTTAAAGCGGGCAATAATTTCTCCGTACATTTTTTCTGGAGTTGAACCCGTTGGTAACAAAACAACGCAAGTGGGCTTTTCTCTTAAGGCTTTTATGACTTCATTTGCGGCCGTTTTATAAAGCAGGGACATCTCTTTTTCTTGATAGATATTCAGACGATGACCTTTTGGGACTTGTTTTTGAGCAGTTTGTGTTTCGGGAGTTTTTTCTTTTAAAACTTTAGTTTTTGATGTTGGTGAAGGCGTTTTCGCAGTAGCGTCGTTGGCTGTTCCCAGAAAAAGAAGAAAAAGAGTGCTTGTGAGAATCTGGGTTTTTTTATACTTATACATTGTGCGCTTCCTGTTTTTTTATCCTGTCTTCATGGTGAGGATAGCAAGGAACAGCATAAGCCTTCAACAAAAAAACAAATCCTTTGAAAAGTGTAGGATGACTTGTCCCCAAGACAAGAATTTGCTAGAAATGAGGAGGAAATTAAAAAGGAACAACGCGTAGATGCATCTCATTCGGTCCGTTGCGACCATTAGTTTGTTCACCATGGGAAGTCGTATTTTTGGCTTCTTTAGAAGTATGCTCATGGCTATTCTTGTTGGGGCGGGCGCCATGTCCGATGCTCTTGTGATCGCCATTAAGATTCCTAGTGTGATGCGACGTATCTTTGCAGAAGGTGCCTTTAATTCGGCCTTTGTTCCTATCTTTGCAGGGATGTTGGCTAAAGATGGCCCTGAAAAAGCGCGAAATTATGCAGAACAAATCTTTTCTTTGTTGATAATTGTTCTATCAATTTTTGTGATATTGTGCGAAATCTTTATGCCCTTTGTGATCAAGATTTTATTGCCAGGCTTTTCGTCAACCCCTGAACGCTTGCAATATACCATCGATTTTGCACGTATTACCTTTCCCTTTTTGCTCTTTATTTCTATATGTGCTCTTTTCAGCGGCGTGCTCAACTCTCTTGAACGTTTTGCTTACGCGGCCTCTTCTCCGATGTTTGGTAACATCTCGATCATTGCAACGGTCTTTGCTGTTAAATCTTTTACTACCAATAATGGAGAGGCATTTGCCATTGGTGTTGCTGTGTGTGGTATTATTCAAGCTCTTTGGGTGATGGTTCCGGCTTGGAAGCATGGGTATGCCCTGAAAATAAAACGCCCCAAAATAACAAAAGATGTAAAAAAGTTTTTTAAACTTTTGTTGCCTGTTGTTATTGGTGGCGGTGTTGTGCAGATTAATATGTTTTTGGATATTATTGTGGGTTCTTTTTTGAGTGAAGGAGGCATTTCGTATCTTGAATATGCCGATCGCCTCAACCAACTTCCCTTAAGCACGGTGGGTGTTGCTATGGGAACGGCACTGTTGCCCATGCTTTCAAAACAGGTGCGCCTCAAGGACTATACAGCAGCCTATAAAACTCAGAACTTAGCTCTTGAATACGCTCTAGCTCTTGCGGTACCGTCAGCTTTGGGGCTGTTTGTGTTGGCAGAACCCATTGCTCAAGTTGTTTATTTGCATGGTAAACTTTTGCCAAAAGACGTACTTCAAATTTCTTATACATTGATGGCTTTTTCAACGGGCCTCCCTGCTTATATTATGATCAAGATCTTCACCAATATTTTCTTTGCGCGGGAGAATACAAAAACCCCCGTTAAAATTGCCGTTGCAGCAATGTTGTTAAATCTATCCTTGAACTTAATCTTGATTCGCTTATACCAACATGTTGGACTTGCAGCCGCCACAGCCATTGCGGCATGGGCCAATGCTTTCTTGCTGTATGTCTTTACGCAGAGGGGTAAAATGATGCCCCTTTCTCGGCGTTTCATAATATTTTTGCCCAAGCTTGCTTTTGCGAGCCTTGTTTGTTTTGGGACAGTTTATTACTTACGTAATTTGCTGTGGGGGCAGGCACAAGGGGCTCGCTTCCATGAGATTGTTGCTCTTGTCATAATGGTTGGAGCAGGGGTTCTGTCCTATGCGTTGGCATGCTATATTGTGGGCATTATTAAAAAAAGTGATTTCAACTTTTTGAGACGTAAATAGAGCAAAGAGGTCTTTCCTATGACAGGGCGTATTCTTTCTGGTGTACAACCAACCAATAATCTGACCATCGGAAATTACCTTGGCGCCATTAAAAATTGGGTTGACCTACAACGCCAATCTGAGACGCTTTTTTGTATCGTAGACCTTCATGCCATCACCGTTCCTCAAGATCCGAAAGCCCTTCATCAAGCAACACTAGAAGTGGCTGCTGCTTATTTGGCTGCTGGGATTAATCCAAAAGAAAGCGCCATTTTTGTGCAAAGTCATGTTCATGCCCATGCTGAATTGGGATGGTTGTTGTCTTGTATGACGCCATTGGGATGGTTAAATCGTATGACTCAGTTTAAAGATAAGGCTGGGAAAAAGCGTGACAACGCGCCCTTAGGCTTATTGGCTTACCCAACATTGATGGCGGCTGATATTTTGCTTTATCAAACCACTCATGTCCCTGTGGGAGACGATCAAAAACAACACATCGAATTGACACGAGACATCGCTTTGTCTTTTAATCACCGCTTTCAAAAAGATGTGTTTACCGTGCCAGAGCCTCTTATTAAAGGGGAAGCTAAGCGCATTATGAGTTTACGAGACGGTTCAAAAAAGATGAGCAAGTCTGATCCGTCGGACTTCTCACGGATTCATCTAACAGATACCGCTGACGAGATTTCGCAAAAAATTCGAAAAGCCAAAACAGATCCTGCACCTCTTCCAGAAACGCTGGATGGTTTTGAAAATCGCCCTGAAGCAAAAAATCTTGCAACCGTTTATGCTGCCTTTATGAATCAGACCCTTGAGGAAGCGCTGCCAGCTATTGCTGGAAAACCTTTCTCAGACTTTAAACCTCTTTTAGCAGATCTACTTGTTGATAAACTCTCGCCTATTTCAACAAAGATGCTCCAGTATTTAGACGAAAAATCAGAGCTTGAAACTATTCTAAAGAGAGGTGCTGAGCATGCAAGCACCCGTGCAAATCAAACTTTGAAACAAGTTAAAGACGTCATGGGATTTGTTTCTCCTTTTTAAAGTAATACCTCGAAAAAAACGACTTAAATGATTTCATTCAATTCACTTGGCATGGTTCTCGCATGGACCAAAGGGACAAGATGATTGAAAGTGATTTTAAGATGACTCTAACGCCGTACTCCTTTATGAAACGACACTTGATTAAGGCCTTTATGGTTCTTCTAGCCCTTGCGTGTTTTGAACGCAGTGCTTGTGCAGGTGAAGTGCGTATCAAGGATATTGTTTCTTTTGAAGGCGTTCGAGATAACCAACTCATTGGGTATGGCCTCGTAGTCGGATTGAAGGGAACAGGGGATGATTTGAATAGTTCACCTTATTCTAAGGAAACTATTATTGGGATGCTCGAGCGTTTAGGCGTTAATGTTCGAGACCAACAAAGCAGTCTGAAATCAAAAAACATTGCAGCTGTTATGGTAACAGCGGATCTTCCGCCTTTTTCAAGACATGGCACACGGATTGATGTAACGGTCTCTGCCATTGGAACCGCAAAGGATTTGTTGGGTGGGACTCTGATCGTGACGCCTCTCGTTGGTGCCGATGGTTCCGTTTATGCGGTTTCTCAAGGACCTGTTGCGACAAACGCTTTTGATGCTTCTGGGAAAACGGGGACTAGCATTACAAAAGGTGTGCCGACTAGTGGTAAAATCACAAATGGAGCCATCATTGAAAAAGAGATCGCCTTTGAGCTCAAAAATACTTTTACCATTAATATGTCTTTGCATAACTCGGACTTCACAACAGCAAAACGTATTGCAGATCGCATTAATGCTTTTGCTAAAGCTAAAAAGTTTAGTGTATCGTTGGCAGAAGCCCTTGATCCAGCAACGGTGCGTCTTACTATTCCACCTAAATATCGCCAGAACCCCCTTAGATTTATTACTCAGATTGAACAACTAAAGGTCACTCCAGATCAATCAGCTAAGGTGATCATCGATGAACAGAATGGTGTGATTGTTATGGGGCATAATGTGCGCATTTCAACGGTTGCCATCAGCCATGGAAACCTCACCATTAAAATTACAGAAACGCCTCAAGTTTCACAACCCAACCCTTTCTCAAATACAGGGGAAACAAAAGTTGTTGAACGCACTGGTATTACCATTGATGAGGGAGAAGATAGGAAACTCACTGTTTTGAATGAAGGAGTTACCCTTCAAGAATTGGTCAATGGCCTGAACTCTCTTGGGGTTAATCCTCGCGATATGATTGCCATTCTACAAAATATTAAGGCAGCTGGTGCTTTGCAAGCTGAGCTAGAGGTGAAGTAATGGAGACTCAAACGCCCCTAAGGTTTCAGGAACAGCCTCCCTTAAAAGCTTTAAATATTGAAGCAAAGATGCACAAAGTTGCCGAGGGCTTTGTTGGGACATTTTTTACCCAGATGGTCGGGCAAATGTTTTCCGAAGCCAATGAATCCAACGAAGAAGGCTTTCAAAGCGATATGTATAGTAGTTTCCTTGCCGAGGGTATGGCGGAAAAAATTGCCGCCTCGGGTGCCGCTAAGACCATGGTGACGCAAGTTGAGAATATGTTGCGCCGTCAAGGAGGACTGGAAGATTTGAAATCTAGTGATCCTGCGGCTCACAAGGCCTATAGGGTGATGAGTGGTTTGCCCGTGATGAAACAGGAGGAACGCCATGTTTGCACAACAGCTGCTTAAACTTGTAGAGCGTTTGATTGAAATGACTCAGGAAGAACTTGTTTTGTTAAAGCAAATGAAAATTAAGGAAGCTGGGTTGATCACCACAGAAAAAGAGCCTTTGGTAAGTCTTTATCAGAACTGTATTGAGAAAATAAAGGTTGATGAGGGAATGACTGCTTTGGTGAAAAAATGGGAGAAATTCTCTCTTCTAAAAGAGAGAATTGCGTTCCTTGGAAAGCTTAGCGAAGAGCATGAGCTTTATATTAGACGCTTTGAAAAAGCGCAGTCTCGCTTTGTGAGGCTGATGCAAGAAAGCGTCCTTGATACGGTTCAGCCCGTTCAAAATTATAATAATCGTGGCCACGTAGTAAGTCGCCAAAAGCACTATGCAAAACAGGGGGGTGGGTCTTTGGCCGCATTGGACCAAGCCCTTTAAGGTGATAACATGAGTGATATTATTGTTAGTAGTATAGCCGCCCAACAACGGGTGATGCAAACAATATCCAATAACGTTGCCAATGGATCAAACCCAGATTATACAGAAAAAACTGTTGGGTTAGTGACCAATACCGTTGGTGGAGTTTCTTATGGTGTCACCGCGCTACCAGAAGTGCGTAATGCGGAACCTCTTAGAACAGAAGCTGTGCGTCTTCAATCCATCGAAGTGAGATATCTTGAAACATTGGTTGATTCCTATGATAATATTCAGTTGAAATTAGGGCAGCCAGGTGATCAAGCCTCTTTGGGTTCAAGGATGGCAGACATCAAAACAACCTTAAGAACTTTGGAAGATGCACCTGCAACACCCGGACATCAACGAGGTGTCATAGCAAAACTTGATGAAACCGTAAAATATATTAACAAGCTGGGTGATTTTTTCCAGAATGAGCGTTTTATTGCAGAAGATGGCATTGAAGATGCCGTTGATAATGTGAATCGAATTTTAAAAAGCCTTGATCAGATTAACAGTGATATTTCTTTGGCCAATGGGCGTGGTGAAACTGTTGGGAGTCTCCAAGATAAACAAGATGCTCTTTTAAAAGAGCTCTCTAAATATATGGATATTCAAGTTATGCGTCGTAGTAGCATGAACTTGGATGTCACGACCAATACGGGTCAAGCTCTTCTTTTGCGAACAGGTGTTTCACAACTGGCTTTTTCAAAGGCAACCTCTGTTGGGCCTGCAGATACACCAGCAACCCTTGGTAAAATTACAATCAATGGCGTTGATGTTACAACTTCTATCTCAAGTGGTAAAATCGGTGCCTTTTTAAAGACCCGTGATGTTATTTTACCAGGAATGCAAGCAGAGTTAGATGAGTTTACGGAAAAATTCCGAGATCAAATGAACGCGGTGCATAACCAAGGAAGTGGTTTTCCTATTCCAGCTGTCCTAACAGGCACAAGAACCTTTGCTACACCAGGTGTCACAACCATGCAAATGGATGGTGTTGTGCGTTTAGGAGTCGTGGATAATACAACGGGAAATTATATTAAAGCTCCCCTTGATCTTGATTTAACAGCAGGCCCTCAAACCATTAATGCTGTTGTCGCAACTATTAATGGTTATCTTGGAGCTGATGGAACAGCGGCTTTAAATGCTGCTGGTCAATTGGTTATAACAGCAACTAACGCTAACCAAGGGGTAGCGATGGTTTCCATGACTGATCCTGAAGCAAAGCAGACCGTTGCTGGTCTTGGAAATGGTTTGGGCTTTTCTCACTTTTTTGGGTTGAATGATCTTTTCACAACGGGGACTCGGTTTATTGATGATGGTGTCGCTGGCAAAGTTGGATTGACTCAAATCCTTGATATGCGAGCTGACATCAAAGCAACACCTGCCTTTTTATCCAGAGCTATGGCTTCAATCGAGCCTTTTGCAACGCATCCCAACGCCATTCAACCTGGGGATGGTCGTATAATAACAAAAATAATTGCAGCTTTTGATCAATCGGTGGCGTTTTCTGCGGCGGGTCCTATGGGGGCTCGAAGTGAATCATTGTTAAATTACGCAAACTCTATTTGGCATAATGCAGCGGTGGATTCTAAAAACAACAAGTCCCTCTATGAAGTGCAGAATACGATTTTAGAGGAAAATGAAACAGAACTTATTGCGCGAACGCGGGTTAATATGCAAAGCCAGATTGCGCAACTCATGGAGTCGCAACGTATTTATGCGGCCTCTACGACATTGCTTAAAGCAAATAAAGAAATGTTACAGCAGCTTATGTCTGCAGTTTAAGGGAGTTTAATCACATGGCAGGATCAGAAGTTACATCTCTATCGGGGCGCGTTTCAGACCTTTCTCGGGGAAATACAACGCGGGAGGCTATTCAAACATTGGGTGAAAGTGCTGCAGAGGCTAGTGGGCGTATTGCATCGGGCAAGATTGGTGGCGGGTATGAGGCTCCTGAAACAGCAGAGAAAACACGCCAGCTTTTAAATATTGAACAAAAAACCATGGAAAGCGAATCCGTAAAGCCAAAGGTAACTTTGCTAACGGGCCGTATTAACTTAGCATATGGTATCAATGAGCGTTTAGTTGAAATTGCAGGTGAAGTGCGAACGCGCGTAACCCAAGCAGGGGATTCAACAATTAGAGATGCAGGATTTTCAGCATTTTGTCAGCAAAAACTGAATGAAGTAGAAGCTCTTTTAAATAAAAAAGACTTTGAAGGAAGAAGTTTAATGGGGGGAAGCGCTACGAAAACGAACGCGGTAGATTTTACCATGGCGGCTATGCCGGCCGCTGCTGCTTCGCCTGATGCGACCTATGATACCTACTTTATTGGTGAGAAAGGAATACATACATCAACTTTTAAAGATGGAGAAGTCTTTCAGTATGGTGTTTCCGCGATTGATCCGGGGGCACGAGATTTAATTTTTTACCTTAAAAGCGGGACAGCTGTTACCCCTGACGGAATTCCAGGTTCTTCAAATACAATTCGATTGCAAGGAATGCAAGATGGTCTTGGCACAACCATTGATGGTCTTATGGATTCAAAAAAGATTTTAGGAGAACAACTAGGAAACTTAGAAGGTATATCAAAGCGTAACGATGAAGATGTCGCTTATTTAACACAGACAATGTCAGAGCTAACCGATGCAGACTTGCTCGCAGAATTCATTAGGTCAACACAGGAAATGTTAAAGCTTAATCTGAATCAAAGCCTTCTTGCGAAAGAAAATGAAACCTTGAAAAATTTGTTAAGTAATATTTAATATTTGGGAGATAAAGATGAAAGATAATAATAAAACAAGACAGGATACACCCATGGTAGACGTGGCAGAAAGTCTCAAAATTTATGAATTTCCAACGGGGGTTCCCGGGTTTCCTGATTTAAAAAAATTCTATATTCAAAAATTGAAGGATGGCTTTTATGACCCTCTCAAATTGATGGTCAGTGTTGATAATCCAGCTATTTCTTTTATTTTATATCCTCATGTAAATGGTGAATCTCTCTTTGATAAAGAATCGCTCTGTGATTTTGCAAAGGCCTATGATAGAGAGCAAAATGATGTTGATATTTATTCCGTTGTGACAGTGCGTGAGCCCAATGGCCATTTGCATTTGACAACGAATCTTAAGGCTCCCATTGTTTTGGATCCTAATTGTCAAAAAGGGTGGCAACACATTTTGACGTCTAAAGATTCTGACTTGGCCTTTCCTCTAGAGGGGTTATCAGAGAATTTTCAAAAAGTAAGGGCGCAAAATCACAGTTAATTTTTGTGGGGCGTGTTTTTTGAAAAAGGCGTAGCAGGCTCTTTCTAAGAAACTGTTTAGGCATGGTCTTTCACGAATTTATATGGCATCATTATTAAAGAAATATAATGCGGCATGCTTTTATAGGGAGTTGTTACGTGATAGACCATAAACATTTCTTTGAATATTTCCAAAGGGAAATGGCCTACCTTCGTCATGAGGGGGGGCGTTTTGCTGGCAGTTTTCCAAAGGTTGCTGGTCGTCTTGATTTTTCTAACGTAGCCTCAGCAGACCCTCATGTTGAACGGCTATTACAATCCTTTTCTTTTTTAACGGCTCGCCTTCAACGGGATGTGGAGGACTTATTCCCTCGTATTTCAACAGCCCTTCTTGAAACGCTCTACCCTCAATTTATTGCCCCCCTTCCTTCTTATGCCATTACAAAATTTGAAACCTGTGGCCAAAAAGGAAAACTGACAGGGCGTTTTCGTGTGAATAAAGGAACACAACTTTATGTGCATGGTATGGATGGTGATATTTGTCGTTTCCAAACGTGCTCTGATCTTGATATTTACCCCATAAGCGTTGAATCTGTTGATATTGTTCCGACCTTTGATTTGCCCAAAAAAGCAGGGCATTTTTCGACTCACCGTGTTTTGCGCATTCACTTAAAATCAGTGGCGGGTGCTGTCTCGGAACTTGACCTTGCTAAGATGCGTTTTCATATTGTGGGTGATCCCATTTTGCAAAATAAAGTGTATGAGGCTCTCTTTCTTGGGGATCCGCCTACGGCTGTAAGTTATGGTCCCCGAGCTAATCCGACACGATATGCCTTTCCGTTGCCTCATTTAACAACGGCTGTTGGGTTTGAGGATGATGAGGCTGTGATGCCTTACCCCGACCATGGACATCCAGGTTATCGTCTCTTGCAGGAATATTTTGCCTACCCTCAAAAGTTTATGTTTTTTGATGTGGAGGCGAGTGATTTTAGATCAGATGAAAAAGAATTTACGTTATATATTGAAATTTCGGATGTTGTTGGGTTGGAGGGTAAAGATTTTGATGTGACGAATATCCAGCTTGGATGTGTTCCTATAATAAACCTCTTTAAAAAGGTGTCTGAGCCTATACGTATTACCCATAAAATCGTTGATTATCGTTTGGTGGCTGATCAGCGCCGCGAGGATACCATGGAGGTCCATAGTATTCAAAGGGTGCTTGGAAGCCGTGAAGGAGAGCGAGATCCCATTGAATATGCTCCTTATTTTAGCTATACCCATGCTGAAAAAGAAAAGCAACAAGCCTTGTTTTGGCATGCACGACGCAGTTACTCTGACGATGATCAATATCCTGGTAACGAAACTTACCTTTCATTTGTCGACTATGAATTTAATGTGACTCTTCCAGCAGACCATTCTGTTTATGCTGAAATACTGTGTACCAATAGATCACTTGCAAGATCTTTAACAGCGGGCACAGAGCTTCAAAGTGACCAGTCTATACCTGTTGAACGCATGTATTGTTTGGATCGCCCAACGGCACAGCATTATCTAAACCGAGAAGCACTTAGCCAGTGGCACCTGATTTCTCATTTGGCTTTGGGGCATTTGTCTCTCTCAGATAATGACGTAAATTTAAAAATGCTCAGGGAATTAGTGAGTCAATATGGTGATTTTGAGGATGGGAATGTTGTCCCAGAATTGAATATTATGCGAAGGTTTGAAGCTAAACGTGTTACGCGACGTTTAGGGTATGATGCTTGGCGTGGCTTTGTCCACGGAACAAAATTTACCCTTACCATGGCGGATGCCATTAGTCGTGATACGCGCGTTTTTCTTTTTTCTCAGGTTTTAAATCATGTTTTGCCGCAATTTGCCTCGGTCAATTCGTTTAGTGAACTTGAAGTTCAACGCATTAATGCAAAAGGAATTTGGAAACTATGGCAACCCCGCTCCGGAAACAAAGCCCTAGCGTAGAGCAGCAGCTTTTTGAAAAGCCCTATGAGTTTGAGTTTGCACAAGCGATTAAACTCCTAGAGAATATCTATGACTATAAGAAAAGACTAGGAGAAACAGCGCAAGCAAGCTTTGAGTCTGTCCGTATTAAGTCTAATATTTTGTTATCGACGCCGCCCAGTGATTTATACTCTTTGACGGTGCCAGCCTCAGAAAAAGATCCTGTTACCTTAACCATTAACTTTATGGGAGTTGCTGGTCAGACGGGGCCTTTGCCAAATGTGTATGCTGAGCTCATTCTTGATCGTTTACGGGCAAAAGATTATGCTTTTCGAGAATTTTTAGACATATTCAATCATCGCCTAAGTTCTATTCATTATCGTATACATGTTAAATATACCATTGCGTTAAACCCTGACCTTCCAGGTGAAACGGAAACGGCCCTTGTTTTAAAACACTTGGGGGGGCTTTCTTGCTCTGAAGAAGATAGAGCTAACTTCCTTCCATTGCGTGGTTATTTAAAGTATGTGGGATTGTTATGGCAGAAACCTCATTCTGCCATAGGGCTTCAAGTTGCCTTAAAGGACTATTTTCAACTTCCCGTTTATATTGAGCAATTCATTGGTCGTTGGTTCATAATTGAAGAGGAAGAGCGTACATTTCTTGGAGAAAAAGGGCGCCACGGTGTTTTAGGGAGAGGGGCCGCTCTTGGAGCAAAAGTCTGGGTTCATGGGGAAAAAATTCGTGTTGCTGTTGGCCCTTTAGATCTTGTTGATTATTGCCGGATGTTACCGGGGGCAAAGTACAATAAACTTTTTTCTGAATTTACGCGCCATTACCTTGGGCGAGAGAATCTTTTCGATTATCGAATTTCCTTAAAAACGGATCAGGCAACTTCAACGTATTTAGATGGGAAGTCAGCATTGGGGTGGACGTCTTGGATGATTGAAACCGCTGAAGACTATATACCAGAATCAATTGTTGTGAGGGCTAACGATCCTTTACACGAAAAAATTCAATAATTACTGCATTTTTAATTTTCTTTTTATTGTTAACTTTTATTTAACGAGTTCTTGATATCATTATAGTGAATAGTCTTTAGGAGAATTCTATGAAAAAATTGTTAACGTTAAGTGTGCTGGCTTTCTCAATAGCTGCAACGTCGGCTCAAG
>DOCA01000032.1 GCA_003503995.1 Holosporales bacterium | reverse complement strand
CACAACTTTTAGCTATATCTCTAGATAGTCATCCACAAAAGAAGCAAGGATTTGAAAGGATAAAAAGGTTCCATCGTTTAGGCTGGAGCGAGTTGCCTGCTCTGTGAACTCATTTCCCATACTTTGTACAAGTTGTTTCCACATCACTAAGACGGCTTTAGCCATTTTATCTTGCTGAATAATGACGAATGATGCATAAGGATCAAGGGTTGAAGAGCTTAAGTGATCTTTAATAAGCTGAGCATTTTCTTCCTCAAATCCCTCATGATCGATGTTGTGCTCTTTTAGAAAGGCAGCGCATTGAGAAACAGCTGTTATATAGTCTTGTAAGTCCCAAACGGCCTTTTCCTCTAGTCCTAGCTTTTGAATTAAAGGCAGGAAGGCTCCTTGGAGGCGACTTGCAAGATCTCCCCAAGCTTTTTCAATACGTTTTGAAAGAGATAATTTAAAGGTGTCATTGATGGGCGCACCGATAAGGGGGATTGAATAACCGGACCATTCATCTGTTGGATCATAAACTTCTGGTTTTTGAAGGTAGGGGGTTAAAAGAGTTTGTGCTTCTTCCTGCCCCATAATGACCTCAGTGCTTTCAATAGGAAAAGAAGGTCTCTCTAACTCTTGAATGAATTCTTCTTCTGGCTCGATCTCTGTTAGAGAAGGGGACCTTAGGTGTAGAACGAAGGTTCTATCCTCTTCTAGAATGTTGCTCGTTTCTGTATAGGTAATGGTACGGCTTGCGACCGCAAGGTTTGGACCCAAGAAGGTAAAGATATAAATGAAAATTGTAAGAAAATGAATGGATTTTGAGAGATATTTTGACAACGATACGTTACGCATTTTACGCTACTTCCTATTTAAATTTTTAAAACACCGTTTGATGTTTTTTAGGTCATCAGGGCCTCCCTTATTCATTTCGTTCTCCAAGAACTAAAAACAAATATTTTGCCACTGAATGCAGAAGCTAATAAGCATGGTCAGATTTTATTTGTCAACAAAAAAACATAAAAAAGACAATAAATCGCTTATAAGTTTTGTCAATGCTTTTAACCATTTGGCAAAGATGGTGAGGTTTTCATATAAATGTATTCATCATTTAATTTTCTTAATAAAAAATAAGCACTTTTTTATTATTATTAAATTGTAGGTGTTCATTTTTTATCTAGATATAGAGGAGTTTTATCATGAGGATGTTCGCTGCAAGGTTTTTTTTAGTCGTTGGTTTGATGTTTGGAGTAGGTGCCCAAGGTGCTGATGCTGTTGGTCTAAGCGACTTAAAAGACATCATAAAGGGATTTGTTAAAAATGGCGAAAAGCACATTTGTAAAGAAGGGAAACTTTTTAGCTTCTCTCCGCGCGTCACCCTAAGGAGTTTTGAGGGGGAGGGGTGTAAAAATTTTAGGGAAATTTTTTATTTTTCACGAATGGTCTGTCAGAAAGGTATAGTTGGTTCTAGCCTTTATAAGGAATATACAAAGTCGCAATGTAATAAGAAGGGACAAGAGAAATGGGGTGATCTTTCTCTGACTGTTGCGAAAGATCAGCTTATTGAGCACGGAATTAGGAAAGGGACTGCGGTTACAAAGATAATTTTACAAACGTCTTGCGTAGCTATTGGGACAGGTAGTCTTGTTGTGCAGCCAGAGCTAGCTCCGCTTATCGGTATGGCCTGTACAGCAGCTAAAACGGCTGGCATATTCTAGGGAGGGCTGCAAAAAGGCCCTAACGTCTCTCTTATCAACAGAGTCGAAAAGTGTTATGGTTCAGAGCTATAAACCTTAACGCCAAAAAATTAGGACTGTTTCCATGAGCGATAACGCCAAAAAATTAGGACTGTTTCCATGAGCGATTTTCCGCCTTGCCCTAAATGTGACTCTGTTTACGTTTATGAAGATTCAGCTCTTCTTATTTGTCCAGAGTGCGCCCATGAATGGAGTGCGACACAAGGTGACGACGGGGACGCAGATGTGCGTATCGTTCGCGATGCAAATGGTGCTGAGTTAAAAGATGGTGATGATGTGACGGTGATCAAAGACCTTAAGGTTAAAGGCTCTTCCTCCGTTGTTAAGGTAGGCACAAAGGTGAAAAATATTTCCCTTGTTGAAGGCGACCACGACATTGATTGTAAAATTCCTAGCATAGGCTCTATGGGGCTTAAATCTCAATTTGTGAAAAAAATATAACACAACCTATTTAATGATTTTAAAAGCGCTGATTTATCTTCTCGGCGCTTTGATTTAAAGCTTTCAGAGAGTGTTCTTGGAGATGAAGCTTGTTTCTGTTAAAATGACAAATATCAATTTTATAATATCAATTTTTTTCTCACAGAGGCTGCATGAAAAATTCAAAGTTGCAAATATGCGATGTTACAATTCATCCAGGTGAGGAAACAAATTTAGCACTCCCTTTGCCAGAGCAATACTCCTGCGCGCCAATGTATATGCCCATACGGATTATGCATGGTAAAACAAAGGGGCCTTGCGCCCTAATCTTTTCAACTCTGAATGGTAATGAGCTTAATGGCATTGAGATTGTGAATAACCTCATGAAGGATATGAGTGCCGATAAAATTTCTGGGACAATCATAGCTATTCCCGTGGTTAACGTATACGGCTTAACACATTTTCCAAAACGATTGCCCTCAGGGAATTTATTATCAGAATGTTTTCCTGGAAAGCAAGATGGCAACTATGGTGAGCGTCTTGCAGATGCTTTTACCCAAGAACTCCTTAAGAAAGCAGATTATTGTATAGAGCTCCAAACCGGTGATTTAAATCACAATATTTTACCGCAAGTTTATTGTGACTTTGATAACAAAGAGACGCGAAAGCTGGCAACTGTTTTTGGCGCACCTGTTGTAACAGACGTTACTTTGGAAGGAAATAGCCTGCGCCAAACCGCAGAAGATTTAGGCATACCGTTGATTGTTTACCAGGGTGGTGAAGCAATGCGTCTTGATGACAATGCTATTTCTGTCGGAACGGGGGGTGTTAAGAATATTATGCAACATATCAATATCCTACCCGAACAAGCAGAACGAGATATCGACCCGATTTTCTCTCAAGAAGAAAGCTGGATTATTTCTCATACAGGCGGCATTTTGCATACTGATACAAATTTGGGACAGATCATTAAAGAAGGAGAAAAACTTGGAAGCTTATCGGATCCATTTGGAACAGGAGATATAGAGACGGTTCGTTCTCCCCATGATGGCATTATTGTTGGTATTAATACAACACCTCTGATCCATGAAGGACTCCCTCTCTTTAAGGTAGCTTCCTTTATTGATGACAAAAGAGCAGAAACAGTTATCGAAAAATGGAACGAGCAGCAAGATGATGACTTTTTAAGTTAGGTGTTATGCAGAATATTGAACGCTTCACGTTAAAAGGTACATCTGTCTGGTTGATTTGTGCCATATTCTTTCTTTATGAGTTCCTTTTACGTACAGTTGTGGGAACCTTTCAACACCCGATCATGTATGATCTCAACCTATCTTCTATCGAATTTTCTTTTTTAAGCTCAACTGTTTATCTTGCGATCTATGGCATTATGCAAGTGCCAGTGGGATTTATTGTTGATCGAATAGGATTAAAAAAAACCTTGTTGCTGGGGTGCGTGATTTGTGCCCTGTCATCTATTGGATTTGCTTATTCATATGGCTACGTCTCTGCGGCATTTTTTAGGTTTTTAACGGGCTTTGGCTCTGCTTTTGGCTTTATTTGTTTGCTTGTTTCTGTCTATGATTGGCTGCCCAGAAAACATATCGCTTTACTCATTGGAGTCTCTCAGTTTATTGGGACAATGGGCCCCATGATTGCTGCAGGACCTCTTGAAGTTATTGCTGACCAAGGGGACATTGATTGGAGATCTGTTTTCACTTCCCTTGCTATTTTTGGGTTTATTCTATCTCTTTTCATTGCGTATTTTGTTTCAAATAATCACGAGAAATCTGGGCGCTATATAGTCCTTAAAAGACCAGAAAGTATTCTCAAAAGCCTCAAACGCCTTGCCTCAAAACCACAGGCGTGGTCAATCGCTCTTTTTTCTGCTCTCGTTTATTTCTCCCTAGAATATCTCTCAGAAAATGAAGGGAAAATATTTCTCGTCAGTAAAGGCTTTTCATCAACGTTTGCCGCTTTCATGATCACAACTGCATGGATTGGCTATGCTTTTGGGTGCCCCTTTTTAGGATGGCTCTCTGACTTTTTAAGCCGCCGAAAGCCTCTCCTGATTTTATCAGCATTTAGCTGTACCCTTGGCATGACCTGTATCGTTTATGCCAATCATTCTTACGTCATTACCATAGCGTTTTTTCTTTTGGGGTTTGGGGCCTCTGGCCAAAGCATTGCCTTTGTGATGATGTCAGAACAATTCAAAAAGCCTTATCTTGCAGCCAGCTTAAGTATGAATAACGCGATGATCGCAATACTTTCATCGATTAATGCTCCTATTCTTGGGAGTGTTTTAGAGGTCTTAAAGACCACCTCAGTACCACAATTATCCGATTATCAAAT
>DOCA01000179.1 GCA_003503995.1 Holosporales bacterium | reverse complement strand
GTGGAGAAAGATGTGAACGCTGCTGTTGCCGATGAAAGAGGCAGGGTAATGTCTTAGTGCTTTTTGCTGCAGAGCTTAACCATAAATACCCACGGAGGAAGCCCTTGTGGGTATTTTTTGTTTTAAGAGAGAATAGTCTACTTGAAAATGTGACTTTTTCTTGTTAGCGCCTAGATAAAACATATTCTATTTTTGATAAAGAGCTTTGTTTTTTTTAATGAAAAATTAACTTTTTTGAAAAGATAATGTCTTAATGCAAATATTTATGGGTAAATAAGAATATGAAAATCTCTAAGAAAATCCCCCTCCTTATTTCTTTGTCGGTTTTATTGTCTGGTATTATTATTTCTTTAACTGCTTATTATGAAATATATCAGAATACCATTGTGACGGAAGAAGGTTTCCTTGAAACCATAATAAAGTCTCGTAAAGATTCTTTAGATCGCTACCTTAACTCTACCCAAGAAGACCTCAAGATTGTCGCAACAAATGAAATAACCCTCGAAGCTGTGAAGAACTTTACAGCTTCCTGGCAAGAGCTATACTCACAACCACAAGAGACACTTCAGAATCTTTATATAAACAAGAACCCTAATGCCGTAGGGGAAAAAGAAAAATTAGATTATGCAGCAGATGGTTCTGCCTATACGGCCTATCATAAAAACTATCATCGCTGGTTCAAAAAACTACGCCAGGAAAAAGGGTATTATGATATTTTCCTTTTTGATACAAGAGGAAACATTATTTATTCGACCTTTAAAGGAGCTGAATATGCAACAAATATGCAAAACGGTGCGTACAAGAATACAGCTCTAGCAAATGCTTTCAGAGCCTCTATCTCGAGCGCTAGTACTGGAGAAGTCTCCTTCTCTGGCTTTAAAAGATACGCCCCCAGGGATGGCAACCCTGCTGCTTTCATCTCTACAGCTATTCGAGATGGAAATGGCACTGTCATTGGTGTCTTAGCTTATCAAATGCCTCTTAATCGTATTAACGAAATCATGCAAAGCGCTAGTGGGTTGGGCGAGACAGGTGAGGCTTATATTATTGGAAGCGATGGCTTTTTACGAAGCAACCTGCGTCATGCCAAAGAAAATTTGATCTTGAAAGAAAAGAAAACAGGCCCCATTGTTGATGAAGCGCTTGCAGGAAAAGGCGGCAATCTCATTACAACCGTTAACGACAAAGAAATCTTTTTTCATTATGAACCTTATAAATTTCTCGGGACCTCTTTTTCTCTAGTAGCCCAAAAAGATTCTGATGAGATTATGGCGCCTATTAATCGTATTGAAATGATTATCTTGCTTGTAGCCTTTGCCATTTTTGCAGTCATTCTTATTCCTGCGTTTATAATTTCAAAATCCATTGTAAACCCTATCAAAAATGTAGGGACCTCCATGGCAAAAATTGCAGGCGGTCATCTGGAAGAAAAAATAGACTATCTGCAAGGTAAGGATGAAGTTTCCGATATTGCTCGTGTCCTTGATAAATTCAGATTATCAGCCATTGATATGGAAAATTTAAAAGAGCAACAACTCAAAGACGGCAAGCTGAGTGCTGCCCGAACAGAAGCTGACTTAAAGCAGTTCTGCCTTTCTCTTGATGATGCAACGGTTGAATTCTTTGGTAGAATTAATGAAAAAAGCTTGGAAATGAGTAATGACTCAAAAGAAATGACCTCAAATGTTGCAAAAGTCGTGAGTGAGATAGAGGAACTGAGTGGCTCCGTTAAAACGACCTCCACTAACGTTGAAACCGTTTCCACGTCATCAGAGCAACTTGCCTTAGCGATCCAAGAAATTAGTGAGCGCGTTGCAGAAGCAACAAGCATCAACCAAGAGGCAACAGAATCTGTCAGAATAACCCAAGACTCAATCAAAGAGCTGGATAAAGCTGCAGAGGATATTGGTGGGATTATCAATATGATCACTGAAATTGCTGGAAAGACAAATCTATTAGCTCTGAACGCAACCATTGAGGCAGCCAGAGCTGGTGAAGAGGGTAAGGGATTTGCTGTGGTTGCTGAAGAAGTTAAGGCCTTGGCGCAGCAAACAACCAGTGCAACAGATGAAATATCAGGCCATGTTTCCTATATTCAGAGTGCGGTGGCCAAATCTGTTGAAAACATTGATACTATTGTTCAAAAAATCGAATCCATGGAAAAAGTTTCTACCTCAATTGCTTCTGCTGTGGAAGAACAAGGAGCTGCAACGGGCGAAATTAGTAATAACACAAAAGAAGCATCTGCCAATACAGCAGCTTTTTCTGATAAAATGGGCTTTATGAATAATGCTATTAAAGAAACGGGTGTTCTTGCAGAAAAAACCCATGAGATGTCAGCTGTCGTCAGTGGCGAAGTTTTGAGTTTGCAAAAAGAACTGAAAACGCTTCTTAATATGCATAGTATAGATAATAGGCGGGAAGATGGTCGTTATTCCGTTGAAAATCAAGCCGTGCAAGTTTCGTGTAATGGACAGTCCAATAGGGCAACTGTTATAAACGTTTCAAAAAATGGCGCCTTCCTGAAAGCAGATCAAGGGATTTATTCTCAAGGTGACAAACTGAACGTAATGTTCAATGGCTTTACAAAAGATATTCCTGGAAGTGTCATAGAATGTCGCGATGAGGGTATTCGTGTTATCTTTACCCACGATAAAGAGTCACAAGCAGACTTTGAAATGTATATTGTCGAACTGATGAGCGAAGACGCTGCATAAAAACTTTTTCAGGAGAAAATCTATCTTAACAATAAAGCCCACAAGTCTTTTCAGGCCTATGGGTTTTTTTGTGCACATTTCTTTTTTATAAATTCATCCTGATACAATAAAATGCTTCATTAAAATGGCGTTTATTAAATATCAATACCTTCAGGAAACACTGACGTGTATATAGATTTCATAGTTCTCTTCTTGTTATGATTTTTTCACGTTTTAGGTAACATGAATACCAAATCAAAGATCCCTATTCTAAAAAACAATGAAAAATAAAAATTTAGAGCTTTAAGGGCTCTCTTTTTCATGAGCAGCTTTAAAGGCATTTCCGTACCATTTAAGCTCTTTTACGAACTTTTTAGATTTTTTTGTGAGAGACTCATCAAGACTTTTCCCATCTTCATCTAGTTTATTTTGAATGGTGCCAATCCCAAATATTGTTGGAATGGGGCTCATTCCAAAAACGCAAAGGGTTGTTAATAGGTGCATCGATACACGCGCACCACCCAAAGCGCCCATGGAATACGTCACCAAGCCAACGGGTTTATGAAAAAATTCCGTATAAAAATGATCCATTAGATTCATCAAGCCCGGTTGCATAGTGCCGTTATATTCGCCAGACACAATCACGACAGCATCTGTTTTATGTTGTAATAAATTATGGATTTCTTCCATGGCTTGAGGTGCAGTGCCATCGTCATAGTCAATATAGCGCTTTTTTAGAATAGGAAAATCATAGGCCATTGCATCCACAAAGGTAACAATGGCCCCTTGGGCCTCCAAAGCTTTTTGAAGGTGCTTAACAGCCTTGATACCTTGGCGACCCTCTCGATAAGAACCATAAAGAAGAGTAATACGAAGTGCTGTCATTTGGCTGCCTCCATGCAGTCAGAAATTTTAG
>DOCA01000137.1 GCA_003503995.1 Holosporales bacterium | reverse complement strand
AATCGACGTTGTAATCAGATTGGGTTGCCAGAGCAATATCCGGGGGCGACTAATCCGTTTCCGTGGATGAGTGAGGTGCTGGATTTGAAGAAGGAGAAGAATTTTTTTGAGACTAGGGTTACGGAATATCAGACTGGGGGGGCGTTGAGTTGGGATTGAGGGAATGGAGAAGGGCGAAAGGGGAATCGGGAAATCTGTTGACATAATCTGGATGGTGTTTTTTAAAAAACGAGGGGCTGGATCGTAGATTATGGGATTAGTTGTCAATAGTGACGTAAAAGAAGATGTCATTTGGGACGTCTATTAAGGCGTTAGGGCCAAAAACGAATAAATATGCTTAGCCCGGTTTTCGAGTTTTTTGAAAAGTTAATAGAGCAATTCACTTGGAAACGGTTGGTATTCATTTTTGGTCTGCTGACGCTGTTTGGATTTTGTCTCATCATATATGAGAGTTACACAGGCCATTTTAAACTTAACCGGATGCGAAGCACTGTTGAGCTCCTTCAAAAAAGCGCCAATCTTCCTAGCGAAATAACCAAGACCAGTGAAAAACACCTCTCTAATACTTTTAAAAGAATCGCTCAAGAGCTTGAAGCATTTTCTAGCGGGGAGTTTACAGCCTTTAGGCTTCATCCCAATGTCCTTAAAGGCACTGCCGCCTTTGCTCCGTGGCTATTTTTGTTAGTGATTTTTCCTTTGGTCAATACCCAGGATAACAAATCAATTTCAGCCGGAGTACTACTATTAGCAGTGCCTTTTTCTATCGTTGGAGCATTTCTCCCCAACTTTTCAGCATCTTGGATAAATTATTGGGTTTATCCTATCGGCCATTTTGTTTTGCTGGTTTCGGGACTTCTTGTATGGCAAAAGTACAAAAAGCCCTAACAAGGCAAATGCACTCAGCCTTTTGGAGCCGGTGATTTGCAGCGTTAGTTGCCCTTTGTAAATCTAGCCGTTTAGGCCAAACAAGTTTATAAATTATTTATTATTGAGGTTGATATGGTTCATAAGGTATCTTTATTTTTTGCAATTCTAGCTGGTGTATCAAGTCTTGCCACTCTTTTATTTTCAGTCTGGAAATATCATTTATCAAGGAGGGTTAAATTAGCCGCAGTCTCTACTTTAACGGTGGAAAAAAATGGAAAATTTATTGCAGGCATTACCATTTCAAACGAAAGTCAACGACCTGTAGAAGTGCAATCAGTTAGATTTGACATTTTTTCGTGGGATCAGTCACCAAAATTGAAAGTAAATGGAATATTAAAATTTCAAAGAGCAATAGATTTGCTGTATGAGCTTGAAGGAACATGGTTTTTTCCAAGTGATGTAGCTCAAACAGATTATAGCGATAAAATGCCATGCTATCTTAGAGCAGAACAAAGTATGGCCGTATACATAGATTTGGATAAAATGATGGAGGAACATTTCAATTATGGTGAAGGAGGTCATTTTGAGAATAATTTATTTTTCAGGTTCTCAATGCGATTTCTTTCAATCAATATAAAAACCACGGAGGGAAAATCCTTTAAATTGAGAGCTTATAGAGAAATCAGACATTATTTGTATGTCAAATATAAAGAAGACTCTAGAATTCTGGCTTATCCTATTGTGAAAGCCTAACAAAGCAAATGAACTATTCGGGTCTACTATAGAATTATGGAGATACACTATAGGGCTCAAAACACTATATGGGTCAAGCCTTACGGTTGTCAATTCCTTCGAGACGCAGGGGTTAGATTTTACGTTTGACACGGTAGAGGGATGCATCGGTCGAAGGGGCAAGTTTTACAAGGTACATTTTCTTTTAGTTTTGACGTGTCACTTGTAAGGCTTGACCCCAGAGCTTTTTCTAAATGAATTAAAATTTCTAAGTTATATCTCATGGATTTTCTTACGTCAGCCGGCACTTTTTTAGCTACTTGTTTCTTTCTCGTAAGATGGATTGTGCAAACAAAACTATCCACATCGAAATCAAAAAGAGAGTCTATCGACCTGTTACATAAGGTTTTTTGTAAAGGTTTCAAAAGCATGGATCAGCATGAAACATTCCTGGTCGAGGAGGCATTAAGCAGTCATTTCAATAAGCGAAAACACTATAGGGGTCAAGCCTTACGTTTGACAATTCCTTCGAGACGCAGGGGTTAGATTTTACGTTTGACACGGTAGAGGGATGCATCGGTCGAAGGGGCAAGTTTTACAAGGTATATTTTCTTTTGGTTTTGACGTGTCACTTGTAAGGCTTGACCCAAGAGCTTTTTGTGGCTTACAAACCAAGACTTGCCCCTCTCGCGCAGAATTTTGGCGCAAATGTCGGAATGTCAGAACTGACCCTTTCCCTCTTTTTGTAGCCTGCAGACCGAGATCTTCTCATTTGCACGCACCGAAATGGCATTGCAAGGGGGTTTTTGTCAAATGGCAATGAACGATGCGGAGATATCTAGAAATGTGTTGATATCTGGTTATATATCAGATTAATAAGGAGGAGAATTATGCCAGAGAACATTGACTATAAATTCTTAAGTGACCTTGAAGGGGGTAGTAAAACAACAGGTTATGTTCCCGCGGCGGCTGTAAGCAGGAGTGGCGTCACTATTGCGACGGGATTCGATCTTGGCCAGCGTAGTGAAAACGATCTAAAATCATTAAAACTAGGCTCTCTTCTTGTAACTAAACTTAAACCCTATTTGGGTGCCAAAGGAGTAAGTGCCAAGGCTTTACTAAAAAAATCGCCTCTTGTCATTACATTGGCTCAGGCGCAGACGATAGATAAAGCAGTAAAATCAGCTCACGTTACTCAATTAAAATTAAAATATAATACTGCCGCTGGAAATAGAAAGAAGTTCATAGACTTACCCCCTCAAGCACAAACAGTTATAACCTCAGTTTCATTTCAATATGGAGTTGGTTTAAACATTAGAGCACCTAAATTTTGGAAAGCAGTCACTTCACAGGATTGGCCTGAAACCATAAAGATACTCAAATCTTTTGGAGACGCATATCCAACGAGGAGGAAAAAAGAGGCTGCATTAATGGAGAAGATTAAGTGAAAACTATACATATAGTTTGTATTTTATGCCTAGTTCTTGTTTCATGCACTAACATGAAGTTACAAGATGCACCCTACATTCCAAATGAAGAGTTGGCAGAATCGTATGAGAACTTTAATGATTCCTTCAAAAAAACACGGAGTTCATTGTCATATATTGGAGGCCACATAGCTACTGATTGTCAAACGTATTTTGATCTGACTTCAATGTACGAAATTGATGAAACCATCCATAACCAATCAGTTAAAAGCGAATACTTAATTTGTGATGCGCTTAATATTTTGTCGAGTTCAACTGGAGTTCCTAGGGAAAACGTAAATATTTCGAGTATGGGAGAAGCGCTATTGATAAAATTAGACCTTCGGTCATTCTCTTCTTCATTGTATAGAGCAAGTGATGAGAATTCGCATACGCTTAAGTCTTTATATCCCCAAAATACTTCATCCGTTGGAAATATAGCTGAACTTAATGCTGAAGATTGGACGTTTACTTTGGAAGTTGTTGCAGTCGCAAAAATAAATGACAATTCTTCTCCTGATTGGGTTATCTGGGTTTTAGATGAATCTAAATCGGGGAATTATCGGGGGTATTCAACACTAATCATATATGATCCAGAACGTCATGAGAGCTTTAAGGCTATTGCATATCCGAAATGATTTTAATGTTCTAACAATGGTAACCGGTGATGCCGACGTTCAGACTGTAGAAAAACCTCCAAGTATATATAGTGGGATGCACTATAGGGGTCAAGCCTTACGTTTGACAAATCCTTCTCATAACCGGGAAAGGTACGTTAAAATTCCTGTCATGATCTTGTGCTTTCTGCGAATCGAAACAAGGTCAGTATTTTTCGTGTCAAATGAACTATTCAGATGTTTCATCATTCAGCGTTTCAATGGTCTGGTCAACTATCTTTAGCTGATCGGGCTGGTCTAAAAGTTTACCTGAGACTCTTTCAACACCCATAACAACCAGGCTAGCCAGCTCTTTACGTAGTTCTTTTTGCATTGTTTCTCTTTCTGCCTGGATATCTTGTTTGCTTTTTTCAAGCATCTGTGCTACATCGGTCTTTGTTTTTTTACGTGCGTCAGCAATAATTATATTCGCTTGATTCGTCGCATTTTCAAGGATTACTTTAGCTTGCCTAGATGCTTCAACCAGTTGTTTGGCCGATTCTTGTTCTATTGCTTGAAACTGTTGATCAATTTGTTTCGCTTTGTAAAGGCTGTCTGAAACTGCTTTTTTACGATCTTCTAAAACTTTGAATATGGGCTTATATAAAAACTTCTTTAACACAAAAAGAAGAATCAAAAAGTTAAAGGCCTGTGCCGCCAGGTAAATAGGTTGCACACCAAAATCAGAAATAATTTTATCCACAATTAAAATGCAGGTTATTTAGTAATAACTAATAAACCGGAGATTATAGGTTATTTTATAAAAGCGATGACTAAGGCATAAATTGCCATTGCTTCTGCAAAAGCCATCCCTAAAAGCATCAGTGGTAACACTTTGCTATAGACCTCAGGATTGCGCCCAATTGCTTCCATGGCTTTCATGCCTATCATACCAATTGCGATTCCAGGACCTAATGTACCTAAACCAATTGCAACTGCAGCAGGTAAATTTTCCATTGATGACACCTTTAAATAATATGTTAAGAAAGATTAGTTATCGTGTTTATCACTAAGCATAGCCATAAATACTAATGTTAGCATCATAAAAACCACTGCTTGAACAACAGCGACAACCATTTCTAAAAAATAAAATGGCAAAGGGACTATAAAAGCTGAAACCGACCAGGCCGTTTTAAGCAGTACTTTGCCAGCGAGAATATTACCAAATAGCCTGAAAGAGAGTGAAATTATTTTTGTGAATTCGGCAACCAGCTCTAAAATTCCTACAAATAAAAAAAGACCAAACATTTTAATGGAAAACCATCTTTTTAAATAATTGAATAGACCGATAAATTTAATAGAAAAGAAGTGCGTGGCTACTACAGAGATTAATGCGAGGGATAAAGTCATATTTAAATCTGAATTAATCGAACGAAATAGCGGAATGAAGCGCTCCTGGTTTTCACTGATCTGGTAAAAGCCTATCGTTGATACCCCAGGAAACAGAGCAAGGATGTTGGCTGTTAATATATAAACAAAGAAAGTCATGACCCAGGGGAAAAAAGTCTTAATTCTAGAATGCGCTAATTCTTCACCAAGAGTGTAAATATATTCGAAAATGATTTCTATAAAAGCCTGAAAATTTCCAGGTATTAGCGTGATTTTTTTTGAAAATATAATGGTGAATGAAGCAAGTAAAAATGTAATCAGTAGAGAAAAAAACAAAGAATTAGTGATAGGAAAACTTCCAAGGTGGGTAATAATCTCTGGTGCTAGAGGAACATGCTCCGTTTTTTTATCCGTACCATACGGGTGATGGGATTTGTCTTCAAAATGTATTACATTGGAATTAGCGATTTCTCCCGCATCGGATATTGCAGAATTGTCTAGAATAAAAGCATTGCTTGGTTGTTTGATTTGTCTTTGATCCATGTATTGAGTTTACGAGAAAAAGTTTGATTTTACAACTAGTGAAAGAGTTGAAAAGACTTTATGCAAAGTAAACTTTGGTTCTTGGTAATGAATCACTATTAAGTGTCAAATAATCTTAAAAAAATAAAGTTTACTGTGAATGCTAGGGGTATAGTAAAGTACTTCAGGATTTTGATTAAACCTTTATGGGAACACGTGGGGTCGGAACGCATAGAACGCATAGAACGC
>DOCA01000188.1 GCA_003503995.1 Holosporales bacterium | reverse complement strand
TGCTATAAAGGCGTATATTTTTTTCGCTCAAAGTTCCACTCCATTGCCAGTCAAGACCAAAGCCGATAAGTTGCTGCAATAGAGCCCCACCCAACATATTAAGGGTATTCACCACGCCTAGTGTTAGACCTGACGTGGACGGTGTTGCATAAGCAACAGCGCCTGTAAAGCACATCATCTCTGCCCCACAAAAGAAGCCAAGTCCAAGCAACAAAAACGTCATTGTCAGCATATCAAAAGCTGGAGCATATAAAACAACAGCCATTAAAATAAGAAGGAAAAAGCCACAGGCTTGAATACCGCGATTTAAGATATGATATTTCTCACAAAACCAAGGTAATACAAAACTACCAGCCGCCATACCAAGATACATCATCATACTTGTTTGAGCTGCATTTCCTTGATTCAAAGCGTATTTTTGCATCAAAAATGCCGTACCCCACAAATCAGCCAAAGCCGATAAAGGCGTATAAAGACCAATGGCAAGCAGGGTATATAACATAACCATTCTATTTTTTAAAATACTTATCAAATGCTCTTTAAAAGCACTGTGCACCTCTTTATTTTTTTGCACCCTTTTCTGTTGAGCTGGCAGCAAGAAAACGGACATCAAGAGCAGCGGCGCTCCCAGAAAAGCAGTAAAGGAAACGGTGTCCCTCCACCCAATTTCTTCTAAGAGCAGGACTAAAGGTTTCCCTGCTGTCAGGGCACCAACGGTCCCTAAAGAAAGTGTTAAGCCCATAAGAAGCCCGCGTTTTCCCTCTGGGAAATAATCAGCTGCAATTTTTAAAGCGCTCATAAAGGCTGCGGCAGATCCTAAACCGATTAAAGCACGGCTAAATTGTGCCCCATAAAACGAATGGGTTGAGGCAAAGAAAAAGGCGCCTCCCATACAAAGAGCAATAGATCCCAAAATCATACGCCTTATACCAACACGGTCTACAAGAGCCCCTAAGGGAATCTGAAAGAGAGAGTAGGCGTAAAGATAATAGGCGCCAAAAGTTGAAAATTGTTCAGCTGTCAAGTTATAATCAAACCGAAGGTCATCAATCATAACGCCCGGTGTGACCCGCAAAATATACTGATAAAAGAAAAATAAGGCACAGGTAAACCAAGCCAAATAAGCCTTTAAGGTACCTTGCGTTGAAGAGGTTGTCGTTGACATATTTCTATATTCTGCGCTAAGTTTAAGTTCTTAATTATAAGCAAAACTTATCGAAAAAGAAAGGCTTCTGATATGAATTCTATGCGCCCCCCCTCTGTTCAGCTCAAAAAACTGGACCACGGTCAGGATATGGACTTGCCTTTTTACGCGACCCCAGGAAGCGCTGGTATGGATCTCATGGCAGCCATAACAGAACCCGTTGCTTTGAAACCAAGGGAGCGCACCCTTATTCCTTGTGGTATTTCTTTAGCCATTCCCCAAGGGTATGAAGCACAAATCAGACCTCGCTCTGGTTTAGCCTTTAAACAAGGCCTCACGGTTTTAAATACCCCTGGCACCATAGACTCCGATTATCGAGGCGAAATTAAAGTCATTCTAATCAACTTGGGACAAGAAGTTGTTACCATTGATCGCGGTATGCGTGTTGCTCAAATGATTATTGCACCTTATACTCAGGTCGATTTAAAAGAAGTGTCAGAGTTTAGAGAAGACCTTCTTGAAACCACCCGTAGCAAAGACGGTTTTGGTTCCACAGGGCTATTTGCCATAAAATAGAGAGTATTTCTATGAACCCGATAACATTAGACTCGAATCAAGAGCTCTGTACTTTAATTCAATCCATTCTCAAAGAGAATAATATTATTCTGGATAAGACAGATCGTATTCTTGATTTTGGCTGTGGGTCTGGACGACACACCTATGAGTTTCTAAATCAAGGCTATCAAAACTGTTTTGGCTACGATATAAAAAACTACCTCACAGTACGTCATGAAAAAGAGCTTTCCCATTTCTCTTTTTCAGAAGGCGACCTTCCTTTTAAAGATAATATGTTCGATCTAATTTTCTCAACGCAAGTTCTTGAGCACGTTGCAGATTATCCTAAAATCTTAAAAGAAATGTCTCGTATTTTAAAACCAGGAGGTGTTGCGCTTCATATTTTTCCTCCTAAATGGATGCCTATTGAGCCTCATATACACGTCCCCTTTGGTGGCATCATAAAACGCAAACCCTATTATAAATTTTGGGCCGCCCTTGGTATTAGGAATGAGTTTCAAAAAAATCTTTCCACTCAAGAAATTATCAACTCAAATTATAAATTCGCCCGTGAAAATTTAAATTATCTCTCTGGCCAAGAACTTAAAAGGATGTTCTCAAAAATTTTTAGCAAAACGGATTTTTGTGAGCTAGATTTCTTGAAGCATGCCCCTGGAAGAGCTCAGAAGCTTTACCCTCTTTTTAAATATATACCTGGTGCCTTGCTTCTCTATAGAACGTGTCGAAATCGTGTTGTTTTACTAAGAAAGTAAAACCTCTTTTAAAGCTTTTTGAACGGATTCTAAGGGGATAGCCTCCATAGACTCTCCTCCGAAATCTTGAGCTCTAAGAATTTGAGCCCTACTTATTTTTGGCGCAAATTTCTCTGCGGTTGTTGGGCCAAAAAGTGTGACAAGAGGCGTGTTTGCCGCTGCAAACATATGGCCAATTCCACAATCATTAGACACAGCTGCTGTTAATCGTTCGGCCAAAGCAATTGTTAAAAGAGGTGATTGCTTTGCCACCCTTGCATCTTGAAGAGGATAAAGCGCTTCAGCTAAATTTTCTTTAAACTCTTGTACCCAATCTTGCTCTTGGGGCCCCAAAATCACAACAGGCTGGTATCCCTCTTTTATTAAGAGTTTGGACAATTCTTGGTAAGAATCTCTTGGCCAACACTTTGAGCGATAACCCGCCCCGACGGCAAGCCCAATATAACACTTTCCCTCCGGCAATAACTCGCAAGCCTTTGCTCGCCACTCTTCGCTCAATTCTAATTTATAATTTTCATGAGGTGTTACACCGATTATATGAAGGAACCCAAGCATTTTATCAATGAGACGGCGGGGAATATCATACCCCTTAGGAGGTTTAAAATCTGAAAACAAATAACGCAGGGTCGATGAGAAAAAGGCTTTATGTTTTAAAGAGAATTTCAGCTTTAGGGTTGTAAGCCATTCACTTTGCGTATCGATCACAAGATCAAAATTATGTTGCTTTAACTCTTTAAGCGCAACGATTTCATCAATTTTTGAAGAAACCAAAGGGGCCAAAACATTCTTATAAACACTCTCAAATTCACCATAACACCAAGTGATTTTAGCTTGGGGGTAAGCGTCCCTCAAAGCATACACGAAGGGCAATTTAATAAGCCCATCCCCCACAAGCTCTCCACCAACATAGACAAGAATATTAGAATAAGACATATAAATACCAGATCGACTCTTTAAAAACTTAATATAAAATCTTTTCTAATATTTGAAAACCATAAAAAAAGTTGGACAAATAGCGCGAAATATGGCAGAAAGGATCAACTAAATTAAATAGAGTCAGAGAGATTCATGACAGAGCGTAAAAAAATTACCCTCAAAACGAGCTTAAGCGCAGAAAAATTAGCTGAGCTCGATAAAATGAAAAACCCTCAAAAAAGTGTTGAGAGGAAACCATTTGTGCGTCCTGAACGCCGTCCCTCAACTCACAAGCCTCCCATCACTGAGTTAGGCCGCACTGTGAAGTGGCTTTATAAAACATACCCTGACCTCTTTTTCAAAGAGCGCAGCAAGCCCCTAAAACGCCATGTGGAAAAAGATATCATCGAGGCCTTTGGTGATAAGCCTCCTGTAACAAAGCGCATGCTCAAAAAGGCTCTTAGCCACTATGTTTATAGCTATCCCTATATGAATGGCGTTCTAGCCTCAAAAGGCCGCTATGATCTAAAAGGGCAACTTGTTGAAGAACTCACCGATGAGCATAAAACATTTGCCATTGACTGGCTCCGCGAGCGCGAAAGCGAAAAAGAAAAAGCCGACAAAAAAGACTAAATTCCAGACAAGTAAAGCCTTTTTAAAAGGTTCCAGTCTAGGAAAGAGCAATCGACATCCTTTTAGTTTATGAACAAATGGCGACGTTTAGGGTCTTTAGGGGAAGTCTATGAGGCGCCGTATTTAAAAAGATCCTGCCCATTATCCTTCAACCACTTCACATTCTCTTTGTAAGTTGGACTTAAACTTTCTACAATTTTCCAAAAAGCCTTGCTGTGATTCATTTCCTTCAAATGAGCGACTTCGTGTGCGCAGACATAAGACGCCACCTCATAAGGAGCGAACATGAGACGCCAATTTAGAGAAATATTTCTCTGTGAGGAGCAACTTCCCCAACGGGACTTTTGAGTCCGTATCGTAATTTTATTAATGTCTTCTCCAGTTTTCTCTGCATAATTCTCGCAAATTTCGGTAAATTTTTCCTGCGCATGACGCTTCAAAAAAACAGTGACCATATCACCGAGACGGTCCTTTGGGCCGTAAACAACAAGGTTATCTCCTTCTATCTTGACGGCACGACAAGTAAAGTTTCTTTGGTGAGTGATGGTGAGCTGTTCTCCTAAGAGGTTAATAACACCCCTATCTTCAAAAGTAACGACTTCCACCTTTTTTGAAACTTTTTTTTCAATCCACCCTTCCGCCTTTTTAAGAAAATCAGCCATTTGCTTTTGTGTTGCTCGAGGTGGCAGTGTTAAAATAACTGTATTTTTCAAGGGATCAAAACGCATATTTAAACGCTTTGCTTGCTTATGACGGCGAGGGTGGACCTCTACATTGTGATCATTAAGAGTATAAATAAAAGGTGTCATAAGCTCTGCCGAATGAGGAAATATTTTATTATTTTTATAGGGAATTATCCAGTGCAGCAAGATAATTCTCTGATACCCACGGCTACAAGAGGCACGATATCAATGGCATTAGACGGGTGAATAATAGTATTACAGGTGACAACCTTTTTGATACCAACCTTCAGAAGATTTTCATAAGCACCTTTCGCAAAAACACCGTGCACACCAATACAAGTAGGCGGTTTAGTCCCTGCCTTTTCAAGATGAGAGACCGTTTCAATCATTGTGCGCGCCGTTGAAATAATATCATCTACAAGAATAGGGGTATGATCTTTGTAAGAATCCATTTTTGGCACAGAAACCTCAACGTCACGATCTCCATGGCGTTTTTTGGTGAGTACAATAAAAGGCGCGTTAGCTTTTTGCGCAACATCAAAGACCCATTGTTCACTTTCTTCATCGGGTCCAATAATTAAAGGCTTATCAACATTCTCTTTTATCCACGCCGAGATAGTATCAGCCGCATGTAAAACCTTTGTTGGGATTGTGTAAATTTCTTCTAATGTTTTATGGCGATGGAGGTGAGGGTCAATGGTCACAAGCCAATCAACGTGTTGAGACAAAAAAGCAGCAAACAAATTTGAAGTAATGGCTTCCCCCTCATGAAATTTCTTGTCTTGACGCATATAACCCAAATAGGGCGTCACAAGCCCCACACTTTTAGCGCCGAGCTCTTTGGCAACTTTTGTAAAAAACAGGAGGGCCATTGCCTTAGTATCAGGTTGGTCCAAACCGCAAAGAAGAATAACATCTTTGCCTTTTACGTCTGTGTGAAGCTGAACAAAAGATTCTCCATCTGGAAAATGCCTGACAGTTGCCCGTCCTAAAGCACAACTGCTAAGGTGTTCCTTTAAGCTATGTGCAACAGATTCGTATCCTGGAAAGTGAAATAAGAGAGGCACTCTATTCCTCCTGAATTATTATAATATCAGTATTATCATGCAAATAATCTAGGGTATAAGCAAGCTCTCCCGATGAGTTCGCATGAACTGTGAAAAGATCATCTCCTTTTTCAACAACCTTTCCAAGGAAAATAGATAGGTCAATCCCTGCTGCTTTTGCAGACGGCGCCCCAGCAAACTTAGCAACGAGGGAGAGCTGGCGGTTATCAATTTGTACAATAGTACCTTTCTGTTGTGCTTTATAAACATGAGTAAACGGCGCTTTTGGAATTTCTCTCATTCCACCTTGTGCTGTGCAAATTCTTTGAAATTTTTCCCAAGCTTGGCTACTATCAAGAATTTGTGTAGCAATGTTTAAGCCGTCACCCTCCTTCACATTAGGGGAAAACTCAATAATATGACCCGCCAAAACAAGACTACGCTCTCGCAAATCCTGTGGCGCATCAGGGGCAACCTTTAAGACAGATATAATATCGCGCGCCTCAAGGGCGGGGCCAACACCACGGCCCACGGGTTGTGTACCGTCGCTAAAAATAATTTTCACGACAATACCAAGGCTTTTGCCAACGGATTCAAGATAATCCTTCAACAAATCTGCCATTTTTTGGGATCGAACCTTTGCTGTTGGGCCAATAGGAATATCAATCAAAACATGGGTTGACCCTGCTGCAATTTTTTTGGATAAAACCGAGGCGACTAGCTGTCCTTCACTATCAAGGTCAAGGGCCGTTTCTACACGGATCATCATATCGTCAGCAGGACTTAGAGAAACGGATCCTCCCCAGGCAATGCAACCCTTCTCTTTTTCCACTACATTTTGTAATGTAAAAACATCTAATTCAACGGGAGCAAGAACCTCCATAGTATCAGCGGTGCCTGCTGGGGATGTAATAGCCCGAGAAGACGTTTTGGGCATGACCAATCCAAAAGCTGCGACAATAGAAACGATGATGGGCGTTGTCCGATTACCAGGTAGTCCACCAACACAATGCTTATCGACAACAATATCCGATGGCCAACTCAAACGATCTCCCGCCTTTACCATAGCTTGTGTTAAATTAATAATCTCTTGGGGGTTCAGGCGCCCCCCTGCACAAGCTGTTAAAAAAGAAGAAATATGAATATCAGAATAGCGCCCGAGGGTAATATCTTTAATAATTTCACAAAAATTATCATCAGAAAGGACATTACCATAGATTTTTGCACGAACATGGCTAAGAGACGGAATAGATTTAGCGTGGCTTACTGTAATTTCATCTCCTTCATTCGCCGCAAGAAGCTGCCACGCATATTCTGACAAACTTGCTTTACCATGGACCAGAAAATCAGACTTAATCATGTTCAAGGTTGCAATGATGGAGCGCTCTCCCAAACTCACTTTCACGCGGGCTTGAACTTCAAAGCCTTCAGCCAAGCAAATATGGCAGTCTTCTCGCATATAAATAACGGATTCTTTATAGGTATCAATGCCAAGGCGCCTTAGGTGAAGAGTAGATTTGGGGATTGTTATCATAATTCCTGTGACTCTAAGTACTGGGGAATAATAACATCCCAATCAAATTCTTTTTCTATTTTTTCTTTAAGGGATAAGGCTGCAGCAGGTTCACCGTGGGTAATAAACGTTCTTCTAGGAGGGCGCTTAAAGCCTCTAAGCCAATCTAAAATACCCTCATAATCTGCATGGGCTGACAGGCTCATTAAATTTTCAACGCGTGCTTCCACCGAATAGAATTGGCCATGAATTTTAATTTCTTTTTCACCTTTAACCATGCGGTCGCCTCTTGTGCCACCAGCTTGAAAGCCAGTAAAAAGGATCGTGTTTCTAGGATCCACCATAAAGTGTTTAAGGTGATGTAAAATACGTCCTCCTGTCGCCATACCACTGGCTGAAATAATTACACTGGGCATACGCGATTGCTCAAGACGTTTGGAATCGTCAACTGTATTCACATATGTTGCCACATTACAAACATCTGCACAAAGCCCTTCAGGAAGTCTGTGTTCATTATGAAAATGACAGAGGAGCTTCGTTGCGCTAATGGCCATAGGGCTATCTAAAAATATGGGTAAATCAGGGATAGAGCCTGATTGCTTTAATTGATAGAGATAGTAAAGCATGGATTGTGCTCGTCCAACAGCAAAAGCAGGTACAATTACACTTCCTCCTTTAGCAGCAGTACTGCGAACAACCTCTCCAATTTCTTCCAGTGGGTCTATTTTAGAATGCAAACGATCCCCATAGGTTGATTCAACAAGTAAGAAATCCGTGTGTTGAAGTTCCGCTGGGTTCTTCATAATAGGGTCATTGTAACGCCCAAGATCCCCGGAAAACGTAACTGTTCTCTGAGCATCGGAAAGAGCAATAAAAGAGGCTCCTAAGATATGTCCTGCTCGACTCAAGGTAAAATGAAGTTCGTCATCAAGGTAGACAGGCTTTCCAAAAACCACCGTACGAAACTGATTGAGAGACTCTCTTGCATCCTTTTCCGTGTATAAGGGCAAAGCCGGTTTATGTTTTGTATAACCATACTTGTTGGCTCGCCTTGCGTCCTCTTCATGCAAATAACCGCTATCAGGCAGTAAAATCTGACAAAGCGCATAGGTTGCTTCAGAGCAATATACCTTCCCCTTAAAACCTTGCTTTATTAAAAGAGGAATATAACCACTGTGATCAATATGCGCATGAGTTAAAAGAACAGCATCAAGGCTTGCAGGATCAAAGGGTAATCTATTCCAATTGCGAAGACGCAGCTCTTTATACCCCTGAAATAGCCCACAATCGACGAGGATTTTTTTCTCCCCTTGTTGGATCAAATATTTCGATCCCGTAACGGTTCCCGTTGCGCCTAAAAAAGTAATCTTCATTAAAGTGTCCTATTAAATGGCTCAAGATTTTTTACGCAAAAAAGTCTACCAATATCCAAGGAATTTCCACCACACGCCTCCAACAACTGCCCAAACAGTTAAATTAATGGCACTCAAAAAGAAACTATTGCGCCACCACTCTTTAACAGAAACATACCCTGCCCCAAAATAAACAGGTGCCGTCCCTGTGCCAAAGTGCGTTAACGTTCCAGCCAACGCAGATAATACAGCAAGCCCCATGGCAGCCAGCATTGGAGGCGTTCCCGCCGCAACCAAAACAGCAAGAAGGGCTCCATAAAGCGCTGTGATTCTAGCGGTTACACTCGCAAAAAGATAATGAATATAAAAATAAACAAGGGCCACAATAGCAAAAGTGATTGGCCAACTTAAACCACCAACAACACCTTTCATTTGAAGGGAGAACCAATCCATCATGCCAAACTTCGTTAAAAACCCTGCCATCATAAGGAGAGGCGCAAACCACATCAGTGTCTCCCAAGCCCCTGTTTCTTTGATGCAGTCTTTCCAGTTCAATACACCAAAAAACAACAAAATAGCGAAACCAATGAGAGCCGCCGTTGTCGGCTTAATGCCATATTGCCCTCCAAAAATCCAGAGAGTTAAAATACCAGCAAATGTTGCTAGCATAAACTTCTCATTCATAGACAAAGGCCCAAGCTTTTTAAGCTTCTCCTTTGCAACCAACTGTGCCTTCGGTGAGTCCGTTACCTCGGGAGGATAAAATTTATAAAGAGCCCAAGGAATAATGGCCAAATTCACTAGCCCTGGCACAATGGCTGCCAGCGCCCATGTGCCCCAATCAATAGTTACATTCGCAGTAGAGGCAAGATTTGCAATGAGGGGGTTCCCCACAAGACCTGTTAAAAACATGGCTGATGTCACCATGTTGACCTGAAAACAGACGGTTAATAAAAAAGCACCTAATTTACGTTCTGTTTTATCCTTTGGGTCACTTCCTTGTTCTTTAACAAGGGCATTGGCCACAGGAAAAACAATACCTGCTCCTCGAGCTGTATTGCTCGGCACAAAAGGTGCCAACAACAACTCCGTCAACACAAATCCATAGGAAAGCCCGAGAGTACTTTTTCCTAATAACGATACAAAAAAATAAGCAATACGCGTGCCAAGACCCGTGTTTTTAAACCCCATGGCCAGGAAGAAAGCCAATACAACAAGCCAAACAACGCCTGAACTAAAGGCAGTGAGAGCTTGGTTCAAGGTTAAGGTTTGCGTGCTGACACAAAGAGTTATTGCAATAAGAGAAATAGCCCCAATGGGAAGAGGCTTTAAAATCACTGCAACGATCGTTGCAAGGAAAATAATCATAAGATGCCATGTTTGGGTGGTAAGGCCTTCTGGAGGCGCCATCATCCAAAAAATCGACGCAACGGTTAACACAAGCAGGCTTGGTAGAAGTTTTGCGCCTTGCCATTTTTGAGAGTGTTTTTGCTCTTGAATTTCAGGCGCAAAGCTTGTTGCGTCCCCTTTTGTGGCATCGCCTATTTGTAACATGTTTCTCTCCCATTTTTCCTGTATGCAATAAGAGTAACAAAGTTTTTAAAAACGACAAAACAAAGAAATGAGAAGTTTTTATTGCAGAAGACTCGCAAGGTCACTGGAGGGTATTTCTTTAAGTGTTCCGGATTCAAGACCCCCCAGTTTAAAAGGCCCGTACGCCACACGAATCAAACGATTAACACGCCCGCCAATATGATCAACCACCTTCCTGATCTCGCGATTTTTTCCTTCTGTCAGCGTCATCTCGAGCCATTGATTATCCCCTTTTTGAGGTCCTGGGCGCCATTGAATAGGTCCATAATCAACGCCATTCACAGTAATACCCTTTGCGAGTTGATCAAGGCCTCGAGGATCAAGCTTCCCAAAGATACGCACCTGATAAATGCGAGGAATTTCACTGCTAGGGTGCTCAAGCTTACGGGCCAATTCCCCATCATTTGTCAGCAAAATCAAGCCTTCGCTCATAAGATCTAGTCGCCCAACAGAAATAACATGATCTGGCAAGTGACGCGGCAGAAGATCAAATAAGGTCTCTCGACCCTCGGGGTCAAAATGAGTTGTTACAATACCGCGGGGTTTATGGAAAATCCACAGCCGTGTTTCTTCTTTCTTGGGTAAAAGCCGACCATCAATTTCAATGAGATCCGTTGGTACGACAAGAGTGGCTGGGGTATCTATGGAAACCTCATTCACCCTCACACGCCCATCAGCAATCCAACGCTCAGCCTCTCTGCGGGAACAAACCCCCGACCTTGCCATAACTTTGGCAAGGCGCTCTGGCTTTTTAGAAGAAGTCTCATCTTTAGAGGTCATGTTCTACCCGTGGAACAATTTCTCCAGAGGCAATAATAAGCTCATCGCCACAAGAAGGCCTCAGTATTAAGAAACCTTGATTAGTTACATCATGAAAAATACCTTTGGTCTCTTTAAACCTATACACTATCTTACCCTTACTATCCCTCACAACTTTCTTCTCCTCGTCCATAACGATGTCACCCTCACGAATCACAATCTCTTCATTCTTATAAAGAAGTTTAGAACGATAGTCGTCAATAGGTGAAACATTTTCTTCCAGTGATAGAAAACGGGACTTTAGCTTGCTTGTAAGCACTGATAACACTTCATCCACTGATGGCGTTGTGTCTAAAAGTTGACGGAGGGAGGTTGCAGGTTGATCAATGGCGCTTAAGACATCATCGGTCATATCAACGTTAATGCCAATGCCAACCCTAAGCATCATAACGCTATCCTCAAAATCCGTTTCAACGATAATACCAGCAATTTTTTTCCCGAAACAAGGACGTTATTAATCCAACGCACTCCTATTTCATCCTCAGAAACTCCCAAAGCTGCAAAAGTATCAGCAACAGCAAGGCCTGCAAGAGGAGGAATCCAACTTATATGTCTCACACATTCCCTATCAAGGGGTATACAAAATGTTGAGAAGGAATTACCAATTGGCGATTTCCAAGACCTGCCCCACAGACCATAGCCCTTACTCTGTGAGTCAGCCGTTACAACCCCCCAGCACTCGGGGTTTAAATGGGATTTTGCTGTTTTTTGCGTGGATTCAACATCGTTATAGTGAAAACGTGTTACAAGAGATTTGTCACTAAGGGTAACGGTGGTTTCTTTATAATTTTCTTCTAAAGGCTCTACTTCTTCTAAAGAGCTCCAAGAAGGAGTGGATATCAAACATAAAGTCAAAAAAGTAAGAAAAAATCGTTTCATAGGAATTCCTCTATTATTATTTTTCGTTATTTTAGGTCTAAGGCTCGCTGATAAAGTTGTTTTTTTGAAAGCCCCGTTAGGGCCATGACGTCTTGCACTGCCCCCTTAACCCCTTGGTTCTCAAGGGCTCTTATTAAATGAGCATCAATATCATCCTGTGTCAACTCTTGGGCCTTTGTTCGTAGAATCAAAACCAACTCTCCTTTTAAAGGAAAACTCTCTAATTGATCTAAAATTTCTGAAGGCGTGCCCCTGATCACTTGCTCAAAATTTTTCGTCAGTTCCCGCGCAACGGCAACGCTCTGAATAGACTTGAAATTATCCAAACGCTTCAACGTTTGTTCAAGGCGCTTTGGAGACTCATAGAAAATCACTGTTTGCTCACCTTGTAAGCTGCTCAGTAAATTTTGCGTTTCTTTTTCTTTGCGAGGAAAAAATCCCTGAAAAGAAAAACGATCACTGGGAAGGCCCGACAACAGAAGAGCCGCCAACCCAGCAGAGGGGCCTGGAATACACGTGACATAGATGTTTTCTGCAATAACATCTTGAACCAATTTATACCCTGGGTCGGAAATAAGGGGCATTCCCGCATCAGAGACAAGAGCAATACGCTTTCCCTCCCGCAAATGGGTCATAATCTGCCCTCCCGTTGGATCCCCTTTTGCATCATTATAAATCAAAAGAGGCTTATGAATTCCATAATGGGACAAAAGTTTTTTTGTAACGCGGGTATCCTCGCACGCAATAAAATCAGCTTTTGCCAAGGTTGAAAGGGCCCGCAACGTGATATCTTCAAGGTTTCCAATGGGGGTTGCGACCAAGTAAAGTCCCAGAGGATATTTACATTTGGACCCACTATCTATAAAATTCTCTATAGACTCTTTATCGAAGGATGGCATACCGATGACTCACTTTTTTTCTCTACCAAAATACGCGAGCTTACCTTGCATAACAAGAGGTATAACGCGAGGGTGTCTCGGTTCATTAATAGTGTTAAGTCTTTTATTCCTTAATGCCTGTTCTCAAAAAAGTCCCACCGTTCTAAAATCCATGACCGATAAAGGCGCTGGCGCTAAACCACAAGATCAAATCAAAAAATCTGACAAAGTCGCTCTGTTAATTCCGTTATCTGGTCAACATGAAGCCCTTGGGCATTCCTTGGAAAAAGCAGCAGAGATGAGCCTTTTCGACCATGCAAATGACGCTATTAATATCGCTATGTATGACACCAAAAGTTCTGAAACGGGTGCCGCTCAAGCTGCTCAAAAAGCTATCCAAGAAGGTGCTGGTATTATCATTGGTCCTGTTTTTTCCAACAATGTCCAAGCAGTCTCACAGATTTCTCGCCGCGCCCATATTAATGTTGTGTCTTTTTCTAACAATAAAGACATCGCAAATGGCGGTGTCTTTGTTCTTGGATTCTCTCCGGAAGAGCAAATACGTCAAGTTGTATCCTATGCTGCGAGCCGCGGGAAAAAAGCCTTTGGTGTGCTAATTCCCCGAAATGGATATGGCGCCTTAGTTGAACGTGAAGTACAGCACCTTAAAAAGCAATATCAATTTGATGTAGAGTTTATTACCTATGATGTGAACTCAAATAACCTTTCCCACGAGTTAAATCCTTTGAAAACTCTGAAAGTCGATACGCTCTTTATTCCTGAAGGCGGACGGTCCCTTGCCCGTGTTATTTCCGCTGCTTTATACCAAGAAATCCCCTTGGAAGGTATTCAACTACTGGGCACAGGGCAATGGGATGATCCAAAAATCTTTGCAAATCATACCCTTTCTGGCGCTTGGATTGCAGCCCCTGATCCCCAAGAACGCTTCTCCTTCAATGGAAAATACAAACAAGCTTATAGTGAAGAGCCCAATCGCCTTGCCACCCTCTCCTATGATGCGATTTCCATGCTGGCTGTTTTACGTCGACACCATGGCGAGCAAGCCTTTAATGTTGCAGCTCTTACACAAAGCAGAGGTTTTGATGGCGTTGATGGTGTTTTTCGTCTACAACAAAATGGAGTGAGCGAACGCAAGCTTGCCATCCTCGAAGTAACACAACAAGGACTGCGGGTTTTGCAAACAACGGATAAATCTTTCTAAAAAGATTTGTTTGAAGCAAGACCAGTCTTAACCTATGAAGTAACGGATAAAACAATGACACACATTCAAATTTCACCTTCTATTTTGTCAGCTAATTTTTCAAACCTTGGCGATGAAGTTGAAAAGCTTGAAGCAGCTGGCGCAGACCGCATTCACCTTGATATTATGGACGGTCATTTTGTCCCCAACATCACTTTTGGCCCAGCCCTTATTCGTGACTTACGTACCCGAACAAAACTCCCTTTTGAAGCTCACCTGATGATTGAGCCCTGTGATCCTTATATTGCTGATTTTGCAAAAGCCGGAGCAGACATTATCCTTGTACACCCTGAAGCAGGGACCCATCTTCACCGCACCATCCAACTCATCAAAGACCAAGGCGTTAAAGCAGGCGTAGTCTTAAATCCCACCACAAACAATGACTTTCTAAAATATGTTATCGAAGACATAGACCAAGTTCTAGTGATGTCTGTTAACCCTGGTTTTGGTGGACAAGAATTTATCCAAGCCCAACTTCCAAAAATTAGAGATGTTAAAAAAATCATTGGCAATCGCCCCATTGAGATCGAAGTTGATGGAGGTGTGACTCCCGAGACAGCACCTGCCTGTATTGAGGCAGGTGCTACCATCCTTGTTGCCGGTACTTCTATTTTTAAAACCAGCGACTATAAATCAAACATTGACGCCTTGAGAAGCCTTTCTAAATAGTAAATTTCTCTTTTATTCCATTGACCTTCGTTAAAAAATACATTTTAATGAAGTCTCACAGTAATTTAAGAGACTTTCCATGCAAACGATTTTTAAGCAGTTGCTTTTAAAGCGCCGTATCATTGTACCCATTATCGCCCTCCTAGTCATTGCAGGGTGTGTCTATTTATTCTGGCCAGCACCCGCTCGTGCGCCCGAATCTCCTATGCTGGTTGAAATTGAAACAATCCAAGAAAAGCCCCTTCGTAAAATTGTGCGCCTTTCTGCCATTGTGAACCCTAAACGCATAACTCTTTTCCAAGCCCAAGAAAAAGGCGCCATGGGGCCTCTTTTAGTCGAGCCTAATAGTTTTGTTAAAGAAGGCACCCTATTGGCAGAAATGCGCAATGGAAAATGGCGCCGTGCCGTCGAATACGCTCAAGAAAAAGCAAGCCTTGAGAAAGATCATTACCTTCGGCAAAAAAAGCTCGCTGCCGGAAAAAACAAAAGCCAACGTTCCTTAGATCAAGCTCAAGAAACATGGCTCTCTGCTGAAATTGCCTTTGAAGAAGCAAAGAAAGCCTTGGCGCGCACTCAGTTCAAAGCTCCCTATGATGGACAAATTGGTATTTTCAAAGCACGAGAAGGACAATTCATTTCTCCAAACGACCCTATTGTTGCCTTTTATGATACGTCGGAATATATCCTTGATATCGATGTGCCAGACTCTCTTATCACAAGCCTAAAAGTTGGAGATCTTTTCACCCTTGAAAATGAGGGGCAAGCTTTAGAAGGTAAAATCACAGGTGTTCAGGCTCTCTTAGATTCGGAAACCCATATGGGGCTTGCTCGAGCTTCCCTACCTTCAAGTCATGCTTTTCCTTTAGGAGGGCGCGTGAGTATTAAAGTTGTGGTTGCTCAAAGGGAAAACACCTTAAGCATTCCACGATCTGCCGTTGTTTTGAAAGACGGCAAGCCAACTCTTTACAAGATTATCGATGGAAAAGCCACTTTAGCTTTTGTTGAACTTGGCCTTGAAACAGATAACCGCCTCGAAGTTCTTAAAGGTGTTTCAGTCGGGGACCAGATCATTTTAAAGGGGCAAGGAGGGATTTGGCCCACAAAAGCTGTCCAAGCGCTAAACACCGAAGCAGATACCGCTGAAAAACCCACGGGACCTTCTGAAGAGTCATCTAAAACCACAATCACACCAGAAACAAAGGGCGAGGAGGCCTAAGACACATGCGCCTTCCTGTTTTTTTCCTTGAAAGACCTGTTTTTGCGACGGTCTTAAACGCCATGATTCTAATCATTGGGTTTTTAGCGTACCTCAATTTGGGTGTACGAGAGTACCCCAATGTCTCTTTGCCCATTTTAAATGTGCAAGTTTACTATCCCAATGCCAGTGCCGAGGTCGTGGAAACAGAAATTGCGACAAAGCTTGAAGAGGCCCTATCAGGTGTTGAAGGCATGGAGACTATTTCTTCCTCTTCAAAATATGGACAAGCCTATGTTGAGCTATCCTTCAAAGCCGGCACAGATATTAATAAGGCCCAATCCAATATAAGAGATCGTCTATCTATGACCTCTCTTCCAGACGATGCCAAGGACCCTATTATTCGCCAGCAGTCAGGAGACTCAGAGCCCTTCTTTTACATTTCCGTTGAAAGCGATTCACGCTCTATTGTTGAGCTTACCCACCTTATCAACTTATATTTAAAGAATTCCCTGAAATCCATTAAGGGTGTTTCAATGCTCGACGTCATGGGCGACCAATATACCATGACCGTTGCTCTTGATCGGGAGAAAATGCTCACCCATAGCGTTGATGCCAATGCTGTTTTAGACGCCTTGAAACGTCATAATGTCTCCCTTCCTGGAGGTCGTTTCCAAGAGGCTATTCCTATTACCCTTGATATGCGCGTTCTTTCTCCTAAAGATCTTAAGGCCATTCCTATTTCTCACACAAAAAATAGTGTTGTGCTTTTGGAGGATATTGCAACTATCTCTTTAGGCCGCGGGGTTATGTCACAAATTGTACGCTCTGGTGGAAAAAATGTTGCCTTTGTGGGGATTATCAAATCCAGCGATGGGAATCCCTTAGATATCTCTAATGAAATTCACAACCGCATGGATCAGTTCCAAAGCGTTATGCCTTCTGATGTAGATGTTATTATTAATTTTGATAAAACAAAATTTATTCGAGGCTCCATTTCATCGGTTCAACACTCTATTGTAGAAGCCATCTTTCTCGTTATTCTCATTGTCTTTTTGTTTTTGAGAAATTTTAGAGCTACACTCATTCCCCTCGTTGCGATTCCTTTATCCCTTGTGGGTGTTTTATCCCTTATGGCTGCTTTTGGACTCTCTATCAATACCATTACTCTTCTTGCCATGGTCTTAGCCGTAGGACTTGTGGTGGATGATGCTATTGTTGTCCTTGAAAATATTCACCGTCATATCGAAGAAGGAAAATCCCCTCTAAAAGCCGCAAAGGAAGGATCCAAGGAAATAGGATTTGCCATTGTTGCCATGACTCTAACTTTGGCCAGTGTTTACATACCCATTGCCTTTATTCAAGACGCCATTGGGCAAATCTTTTTCGAATTTGCCATGACTTTGGCAGGGGCCGTGATTGTGTCTGGTGTTGTGGCTCTCACCTTTACGCCCTTGCTTTGCGCACGTCTTTTAAAAAAAGAAAGCAAATCGACACCCCAAGCCCTATCTTCCTTTAAAGCCCTTCGTTTTTTTGATCGCGCTCTTGACTGGATGACACGCACTTACAGAAAGTCCCTCGATGTCGTTTTAAAGTGGCCCAAGGTAATGGCCGTAACATGTATAGGTATTCTAATTATTTGCATTGGGCTTTTTCAAACCATTCCCCAAGCCGTTACTCCCAAAGAAGACCGAGGTGTTGTAGGTGTTTTCGTGCCCTACTTAGATAGTGCCTCGTTAGAAGAATTTGACAGTTATTTAAAATATGTTGAAAAAGAAGTCAAAGACATCAAAGAAGCCCTCACCTATCTAACAATTGCAGGGACGTGGGGTGGTCAAGTTGTTGTACCTTTGAAATCATGGGAAGATCGAAGCCGCAGTGCAGAACAGGTTGTAAATGATTTACGGCAACGTGTTAAAAAAGTACCAACCATCCAGGCTTATCCTTGGAGCTGGGACACAGGTATTCCTGGCGTTGAAGCAACCAATACAAAAGATGGCGCCATCACGGTGCAATTTTTAACCATTGGTTCCTATGAGGCTTTGAGCAAAATCATGGATAACCTCCGAAACGCTTGTGAAGCCGACAAAAGCACCTTTGTGGATTGTCATCATGATTTACGCTTTAATGCCTCTGGTTTCAAGGTCATTGTCGACCGCGAGAAACTAGCAACAACAACCTTAACTCCAGTACACGCCTCAAACGTGCTGGCCATCATGATGGATCAAAACCTCTATATTGAATTCTCAAAGGAAGGCATTCTTTATCCCATTGCCCTCAAACCAGCGCAACGCCCCTACCATTTAGAAGAAATTTACGCCTTTAATGAAGAAAACATTCGCTTTCCGTTGTCTTATTTTATGACTTTGGAAAAAACGGTGACCCCCAAAGAGCTTTCCCACTATAACCAATTCCGAGCTGCCCAATTCAATGTCTCCCTTGCACCAGGCATAACCTATACCCATGCCGTTGAGGTCTTAAACAAAAAAATTAAAGACGTTGTCCCCGAGGACATACAGCATGAATTCACTGGTGTTGCAAAGAAACTGGAAGAATCTTCATCCATGATGCTGATGTTGATTCTCATTGCCCTTATCTTTGTATATGCCATTTTAGCGATCCAATTTGAAAGCTTTTCTGATCCCTTTATTATTATGTTCACCGTGCCATTGGCCGTCTTAGGAGCCCTTATCTCTATTTATGCACTGGATCGCACCCTTGATATCTTTACACAAATTGGGTTGGTGACTCTTATTGG
>DOCA01000059.1 GCA_003503995.1 Holosporales bacterium | reverse complement strand
GTGCCTTTGCTGGGTGTTATCGAGAATATGTCCTATTTTCAGTGCCCCCATTGTGACGAGCGCAGCGATATTTTCTCTCACGGTGGCGCTCATAAAACAGCGGATACCCTTGATGTTCCTTTCCTAGCAGAAGTCCCTCTTGATATGACGATTCGAGAAATGACAGATACAGGCGCTCAAGAAGATCTCGTGCGTAAAGTGGACCTTGGATTTCCCTACCGTCAAGCGGCTACAAGCCTCTTAGATCAGCTTCAAAAACAACACGCAAAAAAGAATCTCGCGGCTTAAAAAAACAAAAAACTCTCCCAAAAAAGGGAGAGCTTTAAAGGCTTAAAAATAAAGTCGTTCCAAAAAGGTTCTAGTCTAAGAAAGAGCGATCGACGACTATGCCTTATAGTTTAGGAGCGAATGACGACGTCTGGGACCTTTTTAGAATGACTCTAGAGTCTCTTACTAACCTTGAAATTGCAAAAGAACGGCATATATAGCGGCTCGATATTCAGGACTCGTGTCCCGTCCTCGATACAAGCGCCCTTTAAGACCCTCCTTTTCTCCTTGTAACCGGTCTGACATTTCTCTTTTATCACGCTTATGCCCTTCATGCCCTCTGCCCCTAAAATTACTCCCTGCATCCGCAAATACATTTTTTAAGAAGTCTCCTTCTGTACCATATAAAGCTTGATCAATAGGGTCTTTTGCTGAAAAACGACAACTCCGCTTTAAAGGGGGTGTTTCATCTTCAGACCGTTGAGCTTGAGAGGCCTCTAAATTAGAATTGACCATGGGAAAAATTAAAGTGCTGACGATGGCTAAAGAATACGCTTTCTACTATCTCCAAAAAATTACTTCAAGTTACAACTGTGTTAGGATCATCTAAGCACAACTCTTTAAAGATGTGAACCTATTTCACCTCACCCTTTAAAACCAATGAGTATAGCCACAACATATCACAAAAAAACCAAGATCTTTCAATCTTGGTTTTTAATTCTGTTTTTTCAGCCAACAGGCGATCAATCTCAACTATGTTTCCCTCTAAGCTCTGAAGCGCTTGCTCATATTATGTTTCCCTCTAAGCTCTGAAGCGCTTGCTCATATTTTGTTCTACTACGACAAGCATCTTTGAAACCTGCTATTTCGGAAAGCTGCCTATCACAGGCATTTATTTCTGCCATTGCTCTACGATCTTTTTCGTAACCTTTTTTAGAGCGCAAGGTGGCTTTTTTTAGCGCGAATTTCCTTTTGTACATTTTTCTCTCCATCGTTGAATAGCCTTCTCAAGAGAGTTTGTTTCTTTTCTATTGCCTTCCTTTGTTTAGTTAAGTCGCGCATCTCCTCTTCAAGGACTTTATAATTCAGCGTCACAGACCCTAGGTCATGAACACCATTATCAAGGAAATCTTGTCTTAACCTCATATAAAAGTTATCAAAGAGAGGAATAAGAACAGACTAAATCTCTTCACTTCTTGGGTAATACCTCATACTGCCTTGATCAGGGTTTACCTCACCGCGCGCATCCATATATTCATTATAAACTTGCATTCTCCTTAGGTTGTAGCTGCCTTCCGTCCAATCATAATCTTGCTCCTGCTCCCTAAGGACCGCATAGGTATTGGTACGAGCACACGATAGCGCGATCTCATGACAAAGCAAAACAATAAAAAATGACAATAAAATATACTTTAAATTAAAAATATTTTTACACATAGTTTTCCTCAAAATAGAAAATTCAAACACAGCCACAGTAAATACAAATAACAGTCAAAGTAAATACAAAAAAATAAAGCGAGCCAGAGAATTAAACAATGTAGAAACGTAAGCATATCTTTGCCACGTGCGTGTCTTGATGAGTTAAGCTTTTGCCTTTTTTATCATTCAAAAGAACCTCAACAGACGCCCTCTATAGAACTTGCTAATTTTAGCGAAGCATTCTATAGTGGAAATTATCAATTTAAAGCTGCACACTTTCAATGATTATTATTTGCCCTACCTGCTCTAAACGTTACCTTGTTGAGGATGGTTCCATTGATAAATCTGGGCGTCAAGTACAGTGTATTACGTGTCATCACACTTGGTTTTTTAAACCAACCCCCGAGGCAAAAGAGCTCGATCAAATTCACCTTGATCTCATTGGTGCTAGAGCTTCTGCTGCTAATGATAATAGCGGTGTGAGTCTTGGTTGGCTTCTTCTTTTTATTACGATTTTTGTCCTAGGCGTTGGCGCTTTTGTAGCGCGGCAACCGATCATGCAGTTTTGGCCTACGTCACATATTTTTTATCAGACCGTTGGTCTTGGTCCTGCACCCTCTCAAGAAGGGCTGCGCTTTGATGACTTACGCCCTATGATTGAACCAACGGAAGAAGGGCAACGTCTCTTACTGACAGGAACCATTATTAATGAGGGCAATGAAGTACGAGAAGTCAACTCTCTTCAAGTGATTGTTAAAGGAGATTGCGCCCAAGCCTCATGGTGGGAGCGCCATATTAATACCTACATTCGCCGTCAAGGAGAAGACCAATGTCGCCTTGATAAGTGGACTTATGAACCCAGTGAATCAAAGATTTACCCAAGTGAACGCGTTGCTTTTGAAACCTCATCGGCTCGTTTTTTTCAGGGAGCAAAATCCATTCAGGTTCAATTTTAAACACGCCTCTCTTAGGTAATCCTAAGTTTAGCCCTCTCAAAATCAACAGAACCCTAAAGAGTAAAAGAAAACCATGACAACCAACGCCGCCTCCCCTAAGAAGTTTTTCATTGACCCTGATGCCCGAATTTTTGGAACGCAAGCAGGAGATCTATCCGCTTTTTATCAAAGTGAATTCGCAGAACATAAAGCTGTTGTGGATAAAACCTTAGCTTCCCTTGAAGATGATTTTATCCATCTTTATGAGGTCTGCCTAAAGGCCATACAACGGGGCAACAAAATCCTCTTTTTTGGCAACGGTGGTAGCGCTGCTGACTCTCAACATCTGGCAACGGAATTAACCATTCGCTATAAAGAAAACCGCCCTGCTATTCCAGCTCTGGCCCTTACAACGGACTCTTCTGCCCTTACCGCAACGCCCAATGATTTTTCTTTTGAGGTTCTTTTTAGCCGTCAAATCGAAGCTTTGGGTCAACTAGGAGACGTTGCCCTTGGCATTTCAACATCAGGCAAAAGCCCTAACATCATCAAAGCCCTTAAGGTCGCCCGAGACCTTGATCTTATTCCAGCCGCCCTTTCTGGTAAAGACGGTGGAGATCTCATTGGTTTAGCAGACCCTCTTCTCATTGTGCCGGCTCATACCACAAGCCGTATTCAAGAGATGCATATCACTCTTGGTCAAATGTTATGTGGTGCCCTTGAGAAGGGCTTAGGACTCGTAGACTAACCATGAAAAAGTTAACCGCTCCTGAGGCAGTAGCCCTTCTTAAAAAACTTTCAACGGTACAGGTTCTTTGTATCGGCGATGTGATGCTAGATCGTTTTTTATACGGAAAAGTTGATCGCATTTCTCCTGAAGCACCTGTACCTGTTGTGCACGTTTCGCAAGAAATCGAAATGCTGGGCGGGGCTGGAAACGTTGCGCAAAACATCTCGAGTCTTGAGGCTTCTGTTCATTTTGTTTCTGTTATCGGAGACGATACAGCAGGCGCAAAAATTGAAACCTTATTAGCCTCTCTAAAAACAGCAACGGCTTTTTTTGATAAACAAGCCCACCAAGCGACAACGGTTAAAACCCGTATCATTGCAGAACGCCAACAACTGGTGCGAGTGGATCGTGAAAACTCTTTGTCTCTCAATACGGAACAACAAAAAGAGCTCTTTCATACCATCAAGAAAGCTCTGGCCAAAAGCGATGTTGTCATCTTATCTGACTATGGCAAAGGTGTTCTTAATCCAAGCCTTAACGCCGATATCATAAAAGAAGCACAGGCCCTTAATATACCCGTAGTTGTAGATCCTAAAAGCACCTATTACGGAGACTATGCAGGCGCAAGCTTTATTACACCCAACCTAAAAGAATTCCAAAACGCTTGCCAAAGGGAAAACATTGGTGCAGGCGAAAAAACAAACGGTGACAACGGTATTCATGAAGCAGCACAAACCCTCATGAACTCTCATAGTTTAAAAGGGCTATTAGTGACTCGAAGCCAAGATGGCATGAGTCTTATTGATGAAACAACCCATGCTCACATCACGACCAAAGCCCAAGAGGTTTTTGACGTCTCTGGTGCCGGTGATACGGTTGTCGCTCTCTTTTCTCTTGCCCTTGGGGCCGGCCTTTCTTCAACTCAAGCAGCCCAATTGGCCAATGCCGCAGCTGGTATTGTCGTTGGAAAAGTTGGAACCGCAATGGTAAGCCCAGCTGATTTAATCAAAGCACTAACCCATGGGGATAATAAGACAAACGGTGGAGAGATTGATATAAATACCATTCCTTCTTGTGCACATTCCCATTCCTCTTGGGAGGATGCCTTGACGCAAGTGCTACAATGGCGCGCTGAAGGAAAAAAAGTGGGCTTCACCAATGGGTGCTTTGATATTCTTCACCCTGGTCACACAACGCTCTTGGCACAAACCAAAGCTCAATGCGATAAACTGATTCTAGGCCTCAACAGCGATGCGTCTGTTACAAAACTGAAAGGACCAACCCGACCTGTAAATACCCAAGATGCCCGTGCTCAAGTTCTCTTAGCTCTTGAAAGTATTGATCTTGTTGTTGTGTTTGACGAAGACACCCCTCTAAAACTCCTCAAGCATCTTAAACCAGACCTTTTAATTAAAGGCGCTGATTACACCCTTGATCAAGTGATTGGGGCAAAAGAGGTGCAACAATGGGGTGGTAAAGTCTGCCTCGTTGATCTGGTCCCAGGTCACAGCACAACCAATACCATCAAGCGCTTCACTCCCTCCGCTTAAAATAAGCTCATGCCCAAAAAACTCCCGGGCGTCGTTCTTGCACGCGCCGCCTGATAAAACATAGGCGTCCTCACTGATGCCTAGACTGGAACCTTTTTAACGTCGATATAGTCTTATTGAAATCTCTGA
>DOCA01000174.1 GCA_003503995.1 Holosporales bacterium | reverse complement strand
AATCAGTTGGTTGCAGGCTGATATATTTGCCGCCTTATTCACCAGATTTAAATCCCATTGAGAATTATTGGGCCGTTATGAAAAGCAACATTAAAAAAATAAGAAATAATTTTGAGGATATTGTGGAGGCTATCGACGCAACGTTAATCAATGAAAAACGGTCGTTCCAAAACTAAACTACTATAGGGTCAGTAAGAACTTTATAAAGCGTACTCTTTCCAGCACTTGGGCATTGACCTGCTGTAAGTGTGTCTATTGCATTCAATTCCCCACTGGTGCCGCCAGATACAGCTATAAACATTGCTGTTATAATTATCTTTTTGCAAATTTTTTTCATTTTCTTCTCCCTGTAAGCTAAAAAATTATAATTATTATGAGTAATAATACTAAATTTACATTAAAAAACTTAATAAATAGTTAACCCCTTCTATTGAAGAAATAACCTTAAATATCGCCGTTTCAGAAAGAAAATGTATCATTTTGGAGAGATAAGAGTCAGGTTTTTGTCTATAGTCGATTCAATAGAGTTCCAGCCTAAGCACCAGCGACGAATATACTTCATAGTTTAGGAGTGCAGAAACGACGTCTGAGATTTTATTGAGTCGACTATAAAGACTAGCAGAAAAAATAGGCCTTAACATCTTTCAAATTTAAGTCTCCTTAAAAATGACTTTGCCATATTTGAATACACACCATCTCTTAAAAAGCTAGCGAGCAGAACTAAAAGGCTAAACATTAAAGCGGAAGTGAAAGACATCGCCGTCGTTAACAACATAGTCACGACCTTCTTGGCGGAACTTACCAGCAGCTTTAGCACCTTGTTCGCCCTTGAACTCAACATAATCAGGATAAGCAATAGTTTCAGCGCAAATAAAACCGCGTTCAAAGTCTGTATGAATCTCGCCAGCCCCTTGAGGCGCTGTGCTATTTCGCTTAACCGTCCAAGCCCGTGCTTCTTTGGGACCAATAGTAAAAAACGTAATGAAATCAAGAAGCTTATACCCTTCTCGAATAACCTGCGTTAGGCCAGTTTCTTCAAGACCAATGCTTTCGAGAAACTCGGCCTTTTCTTCTTCTGACTCAAGGGAAGCAATTTCAGCCTCAATGGCCGCAGAAATAACAACATGAAGAGCGCCTTCAGTTTTGGCTTGATCCGCTACTTTTTGCGTGTAAGCATTACCTGTCGCAGCATCCTCTTCTTCGACATTACACACATATAAAACAGGCTTGCTGGTAATCAATTGAAGTTGTTTGAAAGTTTTAGCTTCATCTTCAGAAACCTGCGTAGCCCGTGCAGGCTTTCCATCTTCAAGAACACTCAAAACACGGGTAACCATTTCGAGAGCTTCCTTGGCATCCTTGTCACCGCCCTTGGTCTTTTTTTCCAAGTTAGGTTTACGCTTTTCCAAACTTTCTAAGTCCGCTAACATCAACTCTGTGTCAATGATTTCAATATCACGCAAGGGGTCAACCTCGCCCTCTACATGGGTAATATCACCATTTTCAAAACAACGCACCACATGCACAATAGCATCAAGTTCACGAATATTAGCTAAGAACTGGTTCCCCAATCCTTCACCCTTGCTAGCACCTCGCACAAGACCAGCAATATCCACAAACTCTAATTGCGTTGGAATAATTTCCTTAGAACTCGCGATAGCTGCTAGAACCGCAAGGCGTTTATCGGGAACAGAAACGCGCCCCACATTGGGCTCGATTGTACAAAAAGGATAATTAGCTGCCTCAGCCGCCGCTGTTTTTGTCAGAGCATTAAAGAGTGTTGATTTTCCAACGTTTGGTAGCCCAACAATGCCGCACTTAAATCCCATAATATGATCCTTGACCTTTTATCATTAATAATTCTACAGTCATTCCAAAAAAATTCCCAGATGTCGTCATTCGCTCTCAAATTATAAGAGATAATCGGCAATCGCTCTTGCCTAGACTGGAACCTTTTTGAAAAGACTCTAAATACTATATACGATCCCGCCCCTTTTTTGAACAGGAAAGGTTCTGTTAAACTTTCCTTTGGAAAAATTTAATTGCCATCCTTATGAAAAGACTGTATTATTTCTTACACACTTGTCAAAATTAACCATTTTTTTATTTTTGTATGTAGACAATGGTATTACGACCAAGTAGTATTAAAGTAACAACAAGCTCCATAAGTAATATATTTTTGAAGTTTGTATAAAAAGAACGGGAGAAACACAATGATCATGAATCAACACTTAACAGCTCTTCAATTTCGCCACTCCACTCTTGAGAAAAAAATTGCTAATGAAAACAAGCGACCTCTCCCCAATTACCTTGTTTTAAAACAGCTCAAGCAAAAGAAGTTGGAACTCAAAGAAACTATGCAACTCTACCTAGCATAAAAAGAATCCTTAAACTTTATAAATAAATAGAAAAAGCACTGTTCCTGAATCAGGTCAGTGCTTTTTCTATAGGAACCTCTGCAAAAGGACTAAGCAAAGCGGTTTTGCAGCCCTGACAGATAAAAGTGAAGCGAGAACGTGGAAACGTAAGTATACCCTCAGTATGCGCGTCCCTTGATAAGTCGAACCTTTGCTTTTTTATCGCCAAAAGAGACTTTTTCAGAGGTTTCTATAGAGACTCCCTTAAAAACACGCTAGACTATAGAAAGACTCCTTTACAGGGCAGATGCAATATGGCTATTTCTCAAAAAATTGTTCAAAAACAAGGGCAAACTCTCGCCTTTACAGCACAAATGCGCCAAGCCATTGAGCTACTTGAACTCTCTAACCTTGACCTACAAACCTACGTTAATCAACAACTCTTGGAAAACCCTTTTTTAGAAGGAGAACGCCACGACTCAGAGCAAGATAACCAGAGCTCTTCAGAACACGAGATTCCGTCTCCTTCCCAAAGCACTGAAGAGGGCGAAAAAGAAAAACTCTACGAAGAAATGGGCTCTGAAAACTATGACAATGTTTGGTCAAGCGATCGACGTCTCTCTTCAAAACATGACCGCAACACCAGTAATATTCATGATCTGCAAAAATTTGAAGATATTGCCGCCGAAGGCATCACCCTTCGCGATCACCTTTTGTCACAAATCAATACGGATATCGATAATGAGCAGGATCGCCTCATCGCCTTCGCCCTGCTCGAAGCCCTGGATGAAACGGGCTATTTAACAACCCCTCTTGATAAAATAACAGAAGCTCTGGGGGCCAACAACACAGATGTCGAAAGGGTTCTAGAACATCTTAAAAGGTGTGATCCCGTCGGTGTTTTTGCAAGTTCTCTTAGGGAGTGCCTCTCTCTTCAATTAGATGATCTTGGATTGCTGGATCAAAAAGCCAGAACTATCCTCGATTACATTGATCTTTTTGCCGAAGCAAAAATTCAAGATCTTCTCAATAAAGCAGGGTGCAGCGCCCAAGACCTAAAAAGCTTCATTGAACAATTGCGCCGCCTTGATCCAAAACCAGGGTTAAAATTTCAACAAAATCTCGTGCAAACTCTCATTCCAGATGTTTTTGTTTACCGCGAACGCTCCAATGAATCAACAAGCTCTTCCCCTTGGATTGTGGCTTTAAATGCTGAAACACTCCCCAAAGTTCTGGTGACTCAAGATTATAAAATTCGAGCGGGTCTTAATTTAAAAAAAGACAAAGAGCTCCGAAAGTATTATCAAGAACGCATGGGGGAGGCCAATTGGCTGGTTCGTGCGCTTGACCAGCGTGCCCAAAACATCCTTAAGGTTGTAGAAGAAATAATTCACCAACAACAAGCCTTCTTTGAAAAAGGGGTAACAGCTCTAAAACCTCTCAATTTACGTCAAGTCGCCGATGCCATTGGGGTTCATGAAAGTACGGTCAGCCGTATTACACAAAATAAATATATGAATTCCCCAAGAGGAACCTTTGAGCTGCGTTATTTTTTCAGCGCTTCTATTACCAATGCCTGGACGGGTGAAGATCAATCAGCCCTACAAATTCAACATAAAATTCAAGAGCTTATTAAAAATGAATCGCCCCAAAAACCTTTATCTGACGATGCTCTTGTTCTCAAGTTAAGCGAGCATAACTTTGATATTGCAAGGCGTACCATTTCAAAATATCGAGAACTCCTTAAAATTCCTTCTTCCTATGAGCGTAAACGCCGTCACATCAGAGGTTTATAGAAAAACTTATGAGTAACCTGATCTCGATTATTTACAGCACATGCTCTACAAAAAAAGAAGCCGAGAGCTTGGCAGAGAAGGCCCTTCAAAAAAAGCTAGCCGCTTGCGTTAATATCTTGCCAGGAGCTCTTTCTATTTATGAATGGGAAGGGCGACTCGAGAAAAATGAAGAGCACCTTTTGCTTTTCAAAACAACGACCGCCTTAAAAAACAAGCTATTAAAATGGCTTTCGGGGAATCATCCCTATAGCCTGCCGGCTCTCTTAGCTAGCGATGTCGAAACATCTCCACCTTTTAAGGAATATATCGAAAAGCAAACAGATAGCTCACATTAACCTATAGGGTATAGAGAGTGTTGCTTTTCTGCATAAGCACCTCATTTTTTTATGAGTTACTAACTTTTCTAAGGAGATTAATATTCTCAGCACTCAACACCAAACGACCTTGATGCTGCGGGTCATTTCCAAATAGACTCGACCCAGTTATCGTAATAACTTTACCCTGCTCAATGAGATCAGCCAGTATTTTTGCATGGGAATTATTGATAGCGTGTGCACCTGTTAAAACAATCTCACTTGCACTCGTCTTCAAGAGTATAGTAGTTTAGTTTTGG
>DOCA01000130.1 GCA_003503995.1 Holosporales bacterium | reverse complement strand
ATCACGATTCATTTCATTATCTTCAACCAAAAGAATATGTGTCATTGGCTCCACCCTGCACCTTTCACACATGGAAAGGTTTATTTAGTACCTAGTATTAATGTAAAACGTATTTTAAAAACTATCAAGTTGAAAACCATAAATAAAGCTCGTACCATTCAAATAAAAAAAGCAGGGAAAAGACGATGTCACAGTCACACGCAACACAAAGCTCATATATCACCCAAGAAGAACATACGGCCTATATCCCAGAAAAACATGCAACTTCCTTTAGTTATCATGACCATCTTATTAAGAGTAATCTTCTCACGCCCCAACAACTAGTCATTGCAAAAGAAGAACAACAACTCAGTGGTACTTCTTTACGTGCCGTTATCCTTAAAATGGGGTTTTTAACGGAAGAAACGCTCATGGCGTGGCTGGGGCAAGAATTTTCCTATAACTCCTATTGCCCTGAGAATTATGACATTGGTACAATTGATTCTTCCTTATATGAGCAAAAAGAGGACGTCCTTTATAGCTTACGCGCCACCCCTCTTGCCTTTGACGAACGCAATAAAGAGCTTACCATCGCTTTGGCAGATGTCTTGGATGTGACCCGTCAAGACACAATCAAGCGCCTTTATCCCCAGGCCACTTCTCTAAAAATCCTTATCGCACGAGAAAAAGACATCATTCATACTCTTGATGCTCTTTATACAGAGACTTCTTCCTCGACTCCCTACCAAGGGGGTCTTGCAGAAGAAGAAAGCAACATCACTTACTTGGCTCAGGGATCTGATGTTAAACCTCAACTAGACGCTACTGAACTCATCGAACAAACCCTTGAAAGTGCCGTCAAACAACAAGCATCAGATATTCATTTCGCTCCAGAAGAGTTATTTGTACGTGTCCGTTTGCGTGTTGATGGCATCCTAAGTGATCATCACCTTTTTCATAAGAGTCAGTGGGGAACTGTCTTATCCCGCCTAAAAATCCTTTCTCATATGAATATTGCAGAAACACGCTTGCCGCAATCAGGGCGTTTTTCTCAGCAAATAGCCGGACGCACCATCGACTTTCGCACATCTGTTCACCCGACGGCCAATGGAGAAAACTTTGTTTTGCGAAGCCTTGATCGTTTGCATACTTTCTTTGAGCTGCCTGATCTTGGGTTTTCGCCAGAACATATTGACCACCTGAAACACCAACTCAACCAGCCCTATGGCATCATCGTCATTACAGGTCCCACAGGATCTGGGAAAACAACCACCCTTTATTCTATGTTGTCTTACCTACGCTCAAAGGAACGTAACATTATGACCCTTGAAGATCCCATTGAGTACGAGATGCATAACATTCGTCAAACTCAAGTACAACCAGATATTGGTTTTGATTTCCCTCAAGGTGTTCGTTCTATCTTGCGCCAAGATCCTGATGTTATTTTAATTGGTGAAATTAGAGACGAAGAGACAGCAAAAATGGCTCTGCGCGCGGCTATGACAGGTCATCTTGTGCTCACAACTCTTCACACAAACTCAGCTCTTCTGGCCATCAATCGCCTCGTTGATCTTGGTGTTGATGCATCTCTTCTTTCAGGAAACATCAACTGCATTCTTTCCCAGCGCTTAGTGCGAAAACCCCTTTCAAAAACGAGGGGAAATCAATTAGGGCGACGTCCCCTTGCTGAAATTTTGAATGTCTCTCCAGAACTCGATAGCCTCTTTACCCAAAAAGCACCTTATCATGACCTCTTAACCACGGCTCAAAAACAGGGTTTTCGGACCATGCAAGAGCAAGCTAATTCTCTCCTTAAAACAAAAGAGCTCGCCTTGGAAGATATCCAAGATGTTTTGGCCTATGATGACAGCGTGCAATAAAATAAATGACAGCCTTTCAATACAAAATTAAAAGCCGGCACGGGCGCGTTTCAAGAGGGATTATCGCAACGGATTCCCCCCTAGACGCGCGCACTATTTTGAGCACAAAAGATCTCACTCTAATCTCCTTAAAACCCTTAAGAGCTTGGCAACGTCTCTTTCAAAAAATAGAATTACAACCGCAAGAGATCCTCTCTCTATTCAACTCTCTTGCGCAACTTTGTCGAGCAGGTCTTCCTTTACGAGAAGCCTTAAAAGCCCTCGAGGGGGACAGCACTAAGCAATCTTATCAACCCCTTGTTCGCCTTCTTGAACAAGGCTCTTCCTTTTCCACAGCTCTAAAACAAAGTGCCCTCCTGACCAACGAGCTTCTTTTGTCCTTTATCAAACAAGCGGAACGTAGCGGAGATTACCCCCACGCCTTTGATCAAGTTGTGTCCCATCTTCATTGGATGGAAACCCTAAAAAAGCGTCTCAAAAAAACACTATCCTACCCTCTTTTTGTTTTAGCTCTCAGCGTAACTTTGTTGATTTTTTTAATGACATTTGTGGTTCCCCAACTCCTTGATCTTTACAAAATGAGCAGCTTAGAAATCCCCCCCATGACCCAAGCTCTTTTAACGGTATCACACTATTCTCCTCCTCTTCTCATGGGAATAGGAAGCCTTTTTGGCACTGTTTTTTTGATGGGTTTTATTCTCGTCAACTATAGCCGTTACAACGTTTTTTTGCGCAATCGTTTTCTAAAAGGACTTCTTAAAACGCCCCTCATTGGACAACATCTTCGAGACATCTTATTACTCCAATACACCACAAGTGTCCAAGCTCTTTTAACAGCACAAAAAGAAAGCATTGTGAGCGCTATGGACTGCGCAGAGCAAAACCTCCACCCTTCTTTTTTTAGGAGTCTTTTTAGACAACCTCGTTTTGATGTCGAAAAAGGAAGTGCTTTTAGCGAGGCTCTTCATACCCACTTTCCCTTGCCTGAAAGTATCTTAAAAATGCTGCAAGTAGGAGAAAAATCAGGAGCACTCGCTCTCGCCTTAAAACATGTCACTCAATACATTGATAAAAATCTTCAAGATTCTTTAGAGAAATTCATCCAACGTCTCGGCCCCCTCATGTTGCTTTTGGTTGGTGGTTTTCTACTCTTTATTATTGGTGCTATCTTCCTTCCTCTTTATGGAGGGCTTGGCTCTCTGGAGGGCCTTTGATGAAACTAAAAGACTTTGGCAACAGACCTTATTTAATTATTGGAGAACATACCGCCTTTTTCCATGATACGTCACGGGGTAAAACACTCGTCTTGAAATCTCCTCAAGACATTTCACAGATAAAA
>DOCA01000128.1 GCA_003503995.1 Holosporales bacterium | reverse complement strand
AATCACTTAAGCGGTAGCATCAAAAACGTTGGTTTTAAAATTAAAAAATCAAGTGAGCAAGCCGATCCTAGTTTAACAGGTAATAGCATTAGCCCCGAAGAGCAACTCTTACAACTCAACGAAGCGGCCACTGACTTTTATCGCCTTCAGCAAGTTCATAAAAGTGAAACCGAACGCATAAAAACGGTTCTTAATATGGGAGGCGGCAAATAAAATGCTTTCATCCCTTAAAGCAGGTTTTTTGTTTCTGTTTTTGACCTTGATTGCGGGAGGCACTTCGACCCTTTACGCCAAAACTTCGGCAAGCCAAGATGCCCTTGCTCAGGCACAACGCACTCTAACCGATGCCATGAAAGCTAATAATGTGCGCCTGCGCGTTGCTTCAGAAAATATGGCCAATAATAAAACCGCCGATTATGTACCTAAAAAAATAGAGATGAAGGCTAAAAAAGACCCGAAAACAAAATCCACCAGTGTGGCTGTCAAGAGCATTACCCAAGATAAAAACCAAATGATAGAAGTTTATGATCCCACTCACCCAAGGGCCGATGCACAAGGTCGTGTTAATATGCCCAAGCTTGATCCTCTGATGACAATGATGGATATGCATCAAGCAAAATTAGAGAACGAACGCGCCATGAAAAGCTATCAAATGACAACGGATATGCGTCAGCGCACCCTACAAATGATGAATTAGAGAGATAAAATGGCAACAATAACACTCGGCGCAACGCCCAATCTTTCCTCAGCGGTAACAGGTCTTGATAAAGGCTCTCCCCTTTCCGGAAGCAATTCTCAAAAAGCTGGTGGAGCATCAGGGGGAGCTTTTGCAGACCTTGTAAAAGGCGTTGCCAACGAAACCCTTGAAGCGTCAAAAGCCGCAGACCAAGCTTCCGTTGCAGCCGTCCATGGGAAAATTTCTGACCTTGAACTTGTTCACACCATGAAAGAAGCAGAGATAAGCTTGCAGCGTTTTAAAAGTGTCTATGAACGCACAAAAGAAAGTCTCGATAAAATTTTGAACATGAATATTTAAGAACGGATTTTTTTGCTCTTTGCTCATTCCCTCAACGGCTTTAGTCGACAGAACCCTCCTATTTTAATATAGTGATTTAGGTCTTGCCCCTGCAAATGACCGGAGGCGCAAGCGACGACGGCTATAGTGATTCCATAGAAACAACTTTAAACATAAAGAAAATCTAATGAAAAAAATGTTATTTTTTACTCTGATAACTTTATCAGCAATTACAAGCAACGCCTCGTCTTTCTACGAAGAACTTAGAGGGGAACAAGGGCCAAACCTAAGATTTACTCTCCCAACACAAGTGCCAAAAAGAGGAGAAGCGCAAAAACTCTTCAAAGTGTTAGAAAAACTGCACATCGTTCACGTTGAGCAACGTAATAACACTCCTGGTGCTGACGGAAAGTGTCAGCTGAAAAATAATTCAAGGAGCACAAAGACCGTTTCTTCAGAATCTAAACGGTAGAAAAATTTTCATCGCAATATGGTAATCTCTCTTTCTACAGTTAGATAAAAGAGAGATTAAATACACATATAAAAAAAAAGGCCCCCATTTGAGAGCCCCTATTTCATACAACAATTTCTCGAGTTTCCTTAAGAAGCCTTGTTACGCTTGCATTTTTCCATGACCTCAAACATCGTTTTTCCGATATCCGCGGGGGAATCTGACATCACAATACCTGCTACCTTCATGGCGGAAATCTTACCCTGGGCCGTACCTTCGCCACCAGAAACAATGGCACCAGCATGCCCCATACGGCGTCCTTCAGGTGCTGTCACACCAGCGATGAAACCAACCATAGGTTTTTTAACAGCATGCACTTTCACCAAAGCAGCCGCTTCTTCTTCAGCGCTGCCACCGATCTCGCCAATCATAACAATCCCCTCTGTTTCAGGGTCATTCAAAAACATCTCGATACAGTCAACAAAGGTCGTCCCAGGAATAGGGTCACCACCAATACCAATACAAGTGGTTTGACCAAGGCCAACCTTGGTTGTTTGCCACACTGCTTCGTAGGTAAGTGTCCCTGAACGAGAAACAATACCAATTTTTCCTGGTTGGTGGATATGACCCGGCATAATACCAATCTTACATTCCCCTGGCGTAATAATACCAGGACAATTGGGGCCAATTAAACGAGATTTTGAGTTCTCTAAAGCACGCTTTACCTTAACCATATCCTGCACGGGAATCCCTTCCGTAATGCAGATGATCAATGATATATGCGCGGCAATGGCTTCTAAAATGGCATCCGCTGCAAAAGGAGGTGGCACATAAATAACCGTCGCATCGGCACCAGTCGCCTCAACGGCTTCTTTCACCGTGTTGAAAACAGGTAACCCTAAGTGGGTTGTACCCCCCTTACCAGGTGTGACACCGCCCACCATGTTGGTGCCATATTCAATGGCTTGTTCCGAGTGAAATGTTCCTTGGGCTCCAGTGAAGCCTTGGCAAATAACTTTTGTTGATTTATTAACGAGCACACTCATTTTACACAGCCTCCTTCACAGATTTTACAATTAGATTTGCAGCATCTCCAAGGTCATCGGCTGCAAGAATGGGAAGACCCGAATTCTTCAATATTTCTTTTCCTTGGTCAACGTTTGTGCCTTCAAGGCGCACAACGAGTGGCACATTAATACCCACTTCCTTTGCAGCAGCCACAACGCCTTCAGCAATAATATCGCAACGCATAATACCACCAAAGATATTAACCAAAATACCTTCAACATTAGGGTCACTTAGAATTAACTTAAAGGCCGTGGTCACCCGCTCACGGGGTGCCCCCCCACCAACATCCAAAAAGTTCGCGGGCTCTCCCCCGAAAAGTTTAATCACATCCATGGTTGCCATAGCAAGACCTGCCCCATTCACCATACAACCAATATTACCATCCAACTTAATATAACTCAGATCGTGTTTATTGGCTTCGTGCTCGGAGGGGTCTTCTTCATCAAGATCTCGCAATTCTTCAATATCTGCATGGCGATAAAGAGCATTATCATCGAAATCCATTTTGGCATCCAAGGCGATACAACTACCGTCTTCCGTAATAGCCAAAGGATTAATTTCAACAAGACTCGCATCATAATGACAATAGGTCTCGTACACTCCCTTAATTAAACGAGCCACCTGAAGAGCAGTTTTCCCTTCAAGGTTCAACGCAAAGGCAAGGTCTCTGCCTTGGTAGTCTTGAAAACCAAGAGCGGGATCCAAAGTTATTTTCTTAATTTTTTCAGGAGTCGTTGCCGCAACTTCTTCAATGTCCATACCACCTGCCTCTGAGGCAACACAAGTTAGACGTCCCGTTGCGCGATCAAGCAAAATACTGAGATAAAGCTCTTTTGCAATAGCACATCCTTTTTCGATATAAACACGCCTAACTTCTTGGCCTTCATCACCAGTTTGAGGCGTCACTAGCGTCATGCCGACAATACTTTCCGCATGCTCTTTTACTTCTGCTAAAGACTTAGCAATTTTTACACCACCGCCTTTACCGCGTCCGCCAGCATGGATTTGAGCTTTAACCGCCCAAACGCTCCCCCCTAATTCCTTAGCAGCTTCTTCGGCTTCTTGGGCCGTATAGGCAATTTTACCAGGGCTTATGGGAACTCCAAATTTACTTAATAATTGCTTTGCTTGATACTCATGAATTTTCATGGGGTGTTTATCCTTTTAATCTTGTTATTAGGCAGCTTTTACAAATTTTGAGACAACAGATGTGAGTTCTTGCACAGCTTCGACAGAATGATTAAAAGCAGATTGTTCTTCTGGTTGCAAAACCATCTCAACCACTTTCTCGACACCATTTTGGCCAATAATCACGGGCACACCCACATAGAGGCCATTGACGCCGTATTCTCCTTGAAGCCACGCGGCGCAAGGAAAAATACGACGCTTATCTTTTAAATAAGATTCTGCCATAGCAACCGCTGATGAAGCAGGCGCATAAAAAGCAGACCCTGTTTTTAAAAGAGCTACGATCTCACCACCGCCTTTGCGGGTACGGTCAATAATTTGATCTAGTTTTTCTTGAGTCATCCACCCCATTTCAACAATTTGAGGCAATGGAATGCCTGCAACCGTTGATAAACGAGGCAAGGGCACCATCGTATCACCATGCCCTCCCATGACGAATGCATTTACATCTTCAATAGATACATTCAATTCTTCACTCAAGAAATAGCGAAAACGCGCAGAATCCAACACACCAGCCATACCAACGACCTTAGCGTGTGCAAAACCTGTAACTTCACGCATGACATAAACCATGGCATCCAGTGGATTGGTGATCACAATCACAAAAGCATTTGGAGCATTTTCACGAATACCAGCTCCGACTTGCTGAATGACTTTTGTATTGATTTCAATAAGGTCGTCCCGACTCATACCGGGTTTACGAGGAATACCAGCGGTCACGATCACAACATCAGCACCAGCAATATCTTTGTAATCATTGGACCCCTGCATCTTGACATCAAAGCCTTCTACGGGAGAAGATTCAGCCAAGTCCAAGGCCTTTCCTTGGGGAATGCCTTCGCTAATATCCACCAAAACAACATCAGCTAATTCTTTTAATCCAATAAGATGGGCAAGAGTTCCCCCAATATTACCAGCCCCAATAAGGGCTATTTTTGAACGGGCCATAGATTAAATTCTCCACTGTTTTTTTCTTGTTATCTGATTTAAAAAAGCTCTGGAAAAAGAGCGATTAAAAAAGACAACCGTCTTATTTTTATTTTCAAAAATTACAAAACCCAAAAAGAGTTTTTGCAACCTTTTACGCAGATATCGATCTATTGTATCAGGTCTTTGAGAAACAAACCAGCAGTCTTGAAGCCTTCTTCGCTGATTTCATGTCCACTCTTTGGGGAAGTTAATAATTGAGGCTGAGCCCTTAAAACCTTTAAATCTTCATAACCTTGACGGCTGAAATCAACAGGCACCACCTGATCGGCTTCTCCATGGCATAATAGAACCTTTGGAAAACCCTTCTGCTCTAAATTTTCATCTGTCGTGAAGCCACCTGAAAAAGCAACAACCCCCGCACAATGACGAAGAGCATAAATACTTTGATGAATGGCTAACATGGCTCCTTGAGAAAAGCCCACAAGGGCTACATCCCTTAAGTCAACATCATACTTTTCAGCCTGCCCTTTAATATAAGAACTCACCATATCTTTCACACTTCTCAAGCGCTCTTGAACGAGGTCCGTTGTTTTTTCCTCAAGGGAAAACCACTGCCAACCTCCACCTCCCATTTCACAAGGCGTTGGCGCATTTGGTGCAATAAAGGCCGTTTCTGGTAATAGCGCTTGCCATGCATAACCAAGGTCAATCAGATTCTCTCCGTCGGCACCATATCCATGAAAGATAATCACAAGACGCTTTACAATACCACTGGTTGGCAAAATAACGGGACCATGGAGCTCAACCCTTTCCCGCACGGATGACGGGTGTAGTAGTGCAGACTTTTCAGGCATAAAATGTAACCTTTTTTATTTATATATATCTTATCAGTAAAACTATACCATATGAAAGAGATAATGAAGGGACAAAAGGTGCCGTTTTTGAGGCTGTTAAGTAAGATGTTACAACACCTCCTAACCCCGCAAAAATCAAGAAGAAAGAAAGTTCTGACAACTCAAGAGAGGCCAAAAGAGGCAAGAGTAAAATCACATCCCCATTTCCGATAAGGGACCTACCGACGCCTAAAAACACACCCACTTTCAAAAATATAAGAAACCCAAGTATTCCAAAAATAATAGTATAATCAATAGATTGCTTCAGAAAAGATAACCCTCCAAAGGTAAACCCTACAAACAAAAACAAAAGCCATAAAGAAATATGCTTTGTGCGATAATCTTCGTAGGATAAAAAACTTAACAAAAGAAGCTGGACAGCATAAAAAAGAGCAAACATCTTACACCATCTTTAAAGTTTTGAATTTTTGTAAAAGCTCTTTGGCACTGCAATCAATTTCAAAAAGCTTCATGCGAGAGAGCTCTCCTCGCACGATATCAAAGGCTGATGAGATATAGCTAAAAGTTGTGT